>NZ_JACJDM010000043.1:0-41282 GCF_014163545.1 Pseudoalteromonas sp. SR45-6 | reverse complement strand
CCTAGAACCTAGAACCTAGAACCTAGAACCTAGAACCTAATTTATAAAAGGCACTTTTTTGCAACGCATTTATATTAGTTTATTCACAGTCGTTTTATTGCTCACTTTAGTGTGTCAAGCGGTTGCGTCTGTAACTATGAGTTGTGATATGCCACACATGAGTCAACCGCATGCAACTATGGCTGATAGTAGTGATATGCATCACGACATGTCTGCGGGTATGATGAACATGGATTGTTGTGACGATGACGCAACCGCTAATCAAGAGTGTGGTTGTCCAATGAGCGCCTGCAGTACCCACTCAATGTTAAACATGAGTGTGTTAGTTACCGTTATACTGACGACGTCTGAAAAAGTACAACTTTATATCCCGCAAAATCAACATCGTATAGCCAGTTCACTGTATCGCCCCCCTATGCCTGCTTAATTGCAGGATAGGTGCGTCTAAAATTT
Organism: Pseudoalteromonas sp. SR45-6; assembly: GCF_014163545.1. Classification (NCBI taxonomy): domain Bacteria; kingdom Pseudomonadati; phylum Pseudomonadota; class Gammaproteobacteria; order Alteromonadales; family Pseudoalteromonadaceae; genus Pseudoalteromonas; species Pseudoalteromonas sp. SR45-6. The sequence goes on along the minus strand of NZ_JACJDM010000043.1, from coordinate 40,829 downwards.
ACCTAAATCACCTTTTCTGCCCCTAAATTTAGTTGTCTTTTAATTTTAGTGGAGTAAGTGATGAATCACTTCGCAGTATTTAAAGTCAGTTTTTTAGCGCTTATGCTAACAACTGCAATTCCAGCACACAGTAATGAATTAAGCCTTGATGAAGCGCTCAGCTATGCACTTGATAATGAGCCATGGCTAACCGCCAGCAAATATCAACAAGCTGCTATACAAGCACAAAGTTTAGCGGCAGGCACACTGCCGGATCCAGTATTAACGGTGGGCTTAATGAATTTACCTACCGACGGTTTTGCTTTTGACCAAGAAGGCATGACCCAATTAAAAGTTGGCGTGAGCCAAATGTTTAGCCGTGGCGATAGCTTAGCGCTTAAGCAGCATGCGTTAGCGCAGTCAGCGCAGCAATATCCTTGGCTACGAGCCGACAGACTCGCTCAAGTAAAAACCATTGTTATTGAATCTTGGCTCAATGCGTATCGTGCCCAGCAAAGTATTGCGTTAATTGAGCAAGATAAAGCATTGTTCTCGCAACTTATTGATATTACTGAATCGAGTTATGCCAGCTCAGTAGGTAACACCCGCCAACAAGATATCATCCGAGCACAGCTAGAGTTAACCCGCCTTGAAGATAAATTAGTGATGTTAGAGCAGCAGTTCGAAAGCGCGAAAAAGCGTTTATCGCAATGGTTACCAATCAACATGTTAACTCAGCCTGTCAGCGCAAAACGTCATGATATAGCGCCTTTAGTTGATTTTGCGCAGCTTGAATTTGCACAGTTGATGCCATTATTAATGGCGCACCCAGCGATTGTCGCGCTTGATAAAACAGTAGCGGCTAAACAAACAGAGGTTGAGGTGGCAAAACAAGGCTATAAACCGCAGTTTGGGGTAAATATGGGCTATGGTTATCGCGATGATACGCAAATGGGGGATTCCCGAGCGGATCTATTTTCAGTTGGTGTGAGTGTTGATTTACCACTATTTACTGATAACCGCCAAGACCAACAAGTTAATGCGGCGATAGCTATGGCTGAGGCGGTGAAAACTCAAAAACTAATTGCATTACAAAAGCTACAAGGGATGTATTTTAAAGAGTTTAGTCAGTTGCCCCAATTAGCAAAGCGTGATGCACTTTATCAAACTAAATTATTGCCACAAATGGCAGAGCAAGCACAAGCTACATTAAATGCTTATACCCGTGATGATGGTGACTTTTCAGAAGTAATGCGCGCCCGAATTAGCGAACTGAATGCCAAAATTGATGCGTTAAACATAGAGATTGATCAACAAATTATTATTGCTCGCCTGAATTATTACGCTAGTAGCAAAGATGCTGCTGTGATGGTTGAGCAATTAGCAGGAGAGCACCGTGAACACTAATTTAAAATTGCTTATCGCAGTACTTATAGGTGCAGGAATATCTGCTAGTGGCTTGTATTTTTTCGGTAATAGTACAGAGCCTGAGGTGATCAGCGCAGAGAAAAAACCATTATATTGGGTTGCGCCTATGGATAGTAATTATCGCCGTGATGCACCAGGGCTTTCACCAATGGGGATGGACTTAGTACCTGTGTATAGTGAAGTAGCTGACAACAATCAAGATGGTCCCAGTGCTGTGACAATTTCCCCTGCTGTTGTTAATAATTTAGGGGTTAGAACGGCTAAAGTACAGCTCAAGGCACTGCAAAGTGAAGTAAAAACGGTGGGCTACGTACAATACAATCAAGATCAGTTAGTGCATATTCACCCGCGTGTAGAAGGCTGGATAGAAACGCTGTACGTTAAAGCCGCTGGCGATCAGGTAAAACAAGGGGAACCGCTGTATACCTTATACTCTCCGCAACTGGTAAATGCTCAAGAAGAATTTGTACTGGCTGTTGATCGTAATAACACCGTACTTATTCGTGCAGCCAAAGCGCGCTTAAAAGCATTGAATGTGTCGGATGGTTTTGTCGAGCGCCTACAAGTTAATAAAAAGGTGATGCAAAATATTACCTTCTATGCTCGCCAAAGTGGTGTGGTTGATGAACTTAATGTGCGCGAAGGTTTTTATGTCAAGCCAGGCACCTCAATGATGAGTATTGCTCAACTTGATGAAGTTTGGGTAGAAGCCGAGGTATTCGAGCGGCAAGCGCAGCTTATTGAAGTCGGTTTACCGGTGACTATGACTCTAGATTATATTGCCGGACAAAGCTGGCGCGGTAAGGTCGATTATATTTACCCAACATTGGATGCCAAAAACCGTACTTTGCGGGTGCGTTTACGCTTTAATAATCAAGATCACCAACTAAAACCGAATATGTTTGCGCAAGTAAGCATTCATGCTAAAGCTGCTGAGCAACAACTTATAGTACCTAAAGAAGCGGTGATCCGCACCGGTTCCCAAGACCGTGTTGTTATCGCTTTAGGCGAAGGACGCTTTAAATCGGTGGCAGTCGAACTGGGCCGCAGTGATAGCCATAACGCCGTTATTTTAGCGGGCGTTAAAGCCGATGATGAAGTGGTGACTTCAGCGCAATTCTTGTTAGATTCAGAATCCAGCAAAAGCTCTGATTTTAAGCGCATGCAAACACCAGAAGCTACCACTAGCGTGTGGGGCAAAGGAGTCGTTAATAGTGTAATGGCAGATCGCCGTATGGTGAATATCAGCCATGACCCTATTGAAGAGCTCGATTGGCCTAGTATGAAAATGGACTTTACGGTTGCCGATAGCGTTGATTTTCAAGCGCTGCAAGCTGGGCAAACACTGCATTTTGAGTTGACTAAAAAAGCCGATAGCAGTTATATGATTAGCGGCATTCATATTATGGATTCCACCCATATGATGAGCGAAGCGCAAAATATGGCGACCGTAACCGGTACTATCAACAGCATTAATAAAGCCCAGCGCACTGCCAATATTAGCCGTGGTGCAATTGAGAAATGGCACCGAGATCCGGCCACTATGGACTTTATGTTTGCTGAACATATTGATTTAAGTAGCCTTGAGCCGAAGCAACAGCTGACATTTACTTTTAGTGTGCAAGATGGTGAGTTCGTGATCCAGCGTATCGATACTGAATCAAGCATGCGAACTAGTGACAATAGCGCCATGTCATCGCATGACGGACATTAGGAGGCTTTATGATAGCAGCAGTTATTCGTTGGTCCGTTACCAATCGCTTTTTTGTATTATTGCTAACAGCAATACTCATTGGCAGTGGTTTATTTGCGGTAAAAAATACCCCAGTTGATGCCTTACCTGATTTATCCGATGTGCAGGTGATTGTAAAAACCTCATACCCAGGGCAAGCGCCACAGGTGGTGCAAGATCAGGTTACTTTCCCACTTACCACCGCGATGCTCTCAGTACCCGGGGCGCAAACAGTACGTGGTTTTTCATTTTTTGGTGATTCCTACGTATATGTCATCTTTGATGAAAACACCGATCTTTACTGGGCTAGAAGTCGAGTGCAAGAGTATTTAAGTCAAGTAGCAAGCCGCTTGCCCGACAGCGCAACTGCAGAGCTGGGCCCAGATGCTACCGGTGTAGGTTGGATTTATTTATACGCGCTGGTGGATAAAACCAATCAGCACGACATTAGCCAGTTACGCAGCTTGCAAGATTGGTTTTTAAAGTTTGAATTGCAAACCGTACCAGGGGTGTCAGAAGTGGCCTCAGTGGGCGGTATGGTGAAGCAATATCAAGTCAATGTAGAGCCAGATAAACTGCGTGCTTATGGTATACCACTGAGTTTAATTCAAACCGCAATTAAGCAAGGTAACCAAGAAATGGGCGCTTCGGTGGTGGAAATGGCCGAAGCCGAATACATGGTAACCAGCACCGGTTATATAAAAAGCGTCGCTGATTTAGAGGCAATTCCACTTGGGGTGAATGCCAACGGCACACCGCTGCAATTACGCGATGTAGCCGATATTCGCCTTGGGCCACAAATGCGCCGTGGCATTGCTGAGCTAAACGGCGAGGGCGAAGTAGCTGGTGGCGTAGTGGTGATGCGCTATGGCGAAAACGCACAAAAAACCATAGAGCTGGTGAAAGCAAAACTTGAATCACTTAGCAAAGGCTTACCCGATGGGGTAGAAATTGTGCCTGTGTATGACCGCTCTAATCTGATCAAAAATGCAGTGGATAACCTCACCAGCAAACTATTTGAAGAGCTAGTGGTAGTGGCGCTTATCTGCATCGTATTTTTGTTCCATGTACGCTCGTCCTTGGTGGCAATTATCACTTTACCGCTGGGAATATTAACGGCATTTATCATCATGTATTGGCAAGGCATAAACGCCAATATAATGTCGCTCGGTGGTATTGCTATCGCCATTGGTGCGATGACCGACGGCGCGATTGTAATGATCGAAAACATGCATAAACACATGGAAAAAACGCCACTAACCGATGAAAACCGCTGGCAAGTTGTCACCGATGCTGCCAGTGAAGTCGGTCCAGCGCTGTTTTTTAGCTTAATGATTATTACCGTGAGCTTTATGCCAGTGTTTATTTTAGAAGCCCAAGAAGGCCGGATGTTTGCTCCGTTAGCGTACACTAAAACCTATGCCATGGCCGCATCTGCGGGCTTGGCAATAACTTTAGTACCGGTATTAATGGGTTACTTTATACGCGGCAAAGTTATTTCTGAGCAAAACAACCCTGTAAACCGCTTGCTAGTGAATGCTTACAAGCCGCTGCTGAACACGGTTTTGCGGTTCCCTAAAATGACTTTAGTACTGGCTGTGGTGGTCGCTGTTATTGGCTTTTATCCGGTCAATAAAATTGGCAGTGAGTTTATTCCACCGCTGGATGAAGGCGATTTAATGTATATGCCGACGACTTATCCTGGTTTATCGATTGGGAAAGCACGAGAGATTTTACAACAAACCGATAAGCTCATCGCCACAGTGCCAGAGGTGTTAACTGTGTTTGGTAAAGTCGGCCGGGCAGAAACAGCAACCGATCCTGCGCCACTGACCATGATCGAAACCTTTATTCAGCTCAAGCCAAAAGATCAGTGGCGCGAAGGCATGACCTTAGACAAGTTGAAAAAAGAACTCGACGGCTTAGTGAAGTTTCCAGGCCTGACTAATGCATGGGTGATGCCAATAAAAACTCGGATTGATATGCTGGCAACTGGGATTAAAACCCCTGTGGGCATTAAAGTTGCGGGACCAAATTTGAGCGAGATTCAAAAAATTGGCCAGCAGATTGAAGTGTTACTTAAAGATGTACCCGGCACGGCTTCCGTTTACTCTGAGCGAGTAGCTGGTGGGCGTTATATCAAGGTCGATATCAACCGTGAAAAAGCTGCCCGTTATAGTTTAAATATTGCTGATGTGCAGCAAGTGGTCGCCACTGCCATTGGCGGCATGAATGTAACCGAAACGGTCGAAGGGCAAGAGCGTTACCCGGTAAACTTACGTTATCCGCAAGACTACCGGGATTCCCCCGAAGAACTGATGCTATTGCCAATAGTCACCCCTGCAGGGCAACGCATTGCTCTTGCCGATGTGGCTGACGTATTTATTGAAGATGGTCCGCCGGGCATAAAAAGCGAAAATGCCCGCTTAAACGGCTGGAGCTTTATTGATATTGATGGCATTGATATTGGTAGTTATGTCGACAATGCGCGCAAAGTGCTTGACGAAAAACTAGTGCTACCAGCAGGTTATTCAATAACCTGGGCAGGGCAATATGAATACATGGAGCGCGCCAAAGAAAAGCTCGCCTATGTATTACCACTGACCTTAGCGATTATAATTGTGTTGTTGTACCTCAACTTTAGAAGCTTTGTAGAAGTGGCAATTATAATAGCAACCTTACCGCTGGCGATGATCGGAGGCATCTGGTTAATGTACTTAGAGGGCTTTAACTTCTCAGTCGCCGTGGGGGTGGGCTTTATTGCCCTTGCCGGGGTCGCGGTGGAAATTGGCGTGATTATGCTGGTGTACTTAAATCAAGCCTACCAAGAAAAGTGTGCTCAAGCCAAGCTAGCAGGTACAACGCTTAGTTTTGCGGAGCTTAAACAAGCCATAGTCGAAGGCGCAGGCCTGCGAGTACGCCCAGTGATGATGACAGTCGCCACTATTATAATCGGTTTGCTCCCCGTACTTTACGGCACAGGCACCGGCAGTGAAGTAATGAGCCGCATTGCCGCTCCTATGGTCGGCGGCATGTTCAGCGCGATTGTATTAACATTGTTGGTACTGCCAGCCGTATATTTGTTATGGCGAAAGCGGGGCCTAAATTCGTAAGTTGAATTAAAAATACAGAGCCCATCAAACTTTGTTTGACCAGAGTCGCAGAACCTCGTAAAACGGGTACTGCGACGATTCAATGTTGATATACTTTTGAAAGTAATCGATAGGTAATGTGTAGATTTGCTTGTTTAAAAATCAAATCTAACGCCAGCTTGTAATTGAGACATGTCTTTGCCGGAGCTAGTAGTAGGTTTGCGTTGTTCATCGTTACTTAAGTCTTCGTATGCTACCCAAGCCCTTAAAGCTTTACTCAAATAACGTATATATTCGATTTTAACGGAATCTACATCACCTGATATATCACAACTGTCTATAGCATAACGAGTATGGATTTTATTTTTACCGAATAGGTAACTGGCATATAAACCACTACTTGTTCTATCTTCAGAGCTACATGCGTTAATTGCATTCTTATTACCCTCTACATCAGCATCTTTCAATCGAACCGTTCCAGTACTACTTCCCCCATAAATATCGTAGATGTTGGTTGCTTTATGTACAAAAGCTGACAATGTCACAGCATCATTAACATCCCACCAACCACGCAACCCATATAGGTTACCTTTATTATCGCCTTGGTTATCTTTAGACCAAGCCGCTTGCACTTTATAAGGTCCAGACTTATATTCTCCACCTAATTGCATTTGATCAACAGAGCTTCCATCTTGCCCTTTAAATTGTAACCCAGCACCAAAGTTCCAATTACCTTGTTTATAAAAATACTGTAGTAAATCATCGTCTCGTACATTACCTTGTCGAATAGTATCTATACCATCTGAAAAATAAGCGCTTCTAACATAGGTATTCCATAATAAAGTTTGAGACCCGAAATAAACTTCACCAAAATCACCTTTCAAACCAACGTAGGCTTGACGAAGAGTCGGGCCATTATTTTGAGTTAAATCAACTGCATTCTCTTCTCTCAGGCCATATTCAACTCTCGTGACTGCTGTTAAATTGTCATCTATTTTGATACTCGCTTTAGCACCTATACGACTCAAAAAGTCGCGGCCATTAGCCCCATCATCAGATGTACCTGCGTCAATATTATCTACACCTAAACGTATAGAAGCATAAAAATCTATATCCTTGATACTTGGCTCAGCTGCTTTTACATTACTAGTAATAGTAAGAAAAGACGTTAGAATAACCCCTACAAAAAGTGGACTAAGTTCTGATTTCATATAAACCTCTAATTATTTTTGTTACTAAATTTGTTTTTATTCAGTTGCTTATTAAAATTTAATTTTTAAGCATTCAAAATTAAGTTTATTTTACTGATAATCTAAAGGTTCACTTCACAGTCTAAACTTACTCACTTCATTGTTAATCTGTCTTCCTAAGTCGTGTAATTTTTGAGCTTGTTCAGCAGCTAATTGGCTTGCTTCAAACATTTCATCACCGACCCCTCGGATTGTCTCAGTATTGCGACTGATTTCTAAGGTGACAGCTGATTGCTCTTCAGCGGCGGTGGCAATTTGTGCTGCCATGTCATTTATCACACTAACCGATTCTAATATTTTACCGAGACTTTGATTCGCTTTTTGAGCATCTTCAACACTTTGGTTGGCCATTCCTTTACCTTTATCAGTCGCATCTACCGCTTTTAGTGCTGCGCTTTGTAGTGACTCAATCATGCCTTGGATTTCTTGAGTCGAAGTATAAGTTCGTTGTGATAAAACCCTTACTTCATCGGCAACTACAGCAAAGCCACGCCCTTGCTCCCCAGCTCTTGCTGCTTCAATTGCTGCATTTAATGCCAGTAAATTTGTTTGCTCTGAAATACCGCTGATAGTAGATAAAATTGATGTTATTTCTTGCGCGTGTTTATTCAAATCACGAATAATTTCGCTCGCTTTTTCGACCTCATCAGCTAGGACTTTTGTAGATTTTTGACTTTGCTCAACGCCAAAACGGCCTTGCTCTGTAACGCTTACGCAGTTTTGTGATGATTGTGCAGTTTGTTCTGCATTAGCAGCGATTTCTTTTGTTGCCGCAGCCATTTCAGTTACCGCAGTTGCAACCATATGAATTTCACTTTGATGACGCTGTAATCTATCGTTTTGCTTATTTGTTGCTGTAGATACATCACCAGCTTCACTTAGCAATATTGTTGATGCGTCACTCAGTCGACTTATAATGCCATGTAATTGTTCAACAAAACGGTTAAAGCTCGATGCAAGTTGGCCTATTTCATCGCCACTATTCACTTCTAACCTAACTGTCAAATCGCCATTACCATTAGCAATAGCATCTAAATTTTGAGTGATAGAACTTAAGTTTTTGAGCATGATTTTTAACAAAAATGAGATGATAAACAGTACAAATATTAACATTGCAGTGCTGATGATCACTTGAGTAATAAGCTGGCTTCGTACAGGTGCAAATAAAGTATCTTTGTCCATTACTAAAATAATTGACCAGCTGGAGTTAGGAATAGCCTGTGCAAAAATAAGTCGCTCGCGATTATCTAAGGTCATTTCTTCTAAAGTATGCTTAGTCACTAGCTTTTCTAACAACTGACCCGTAAAGCTTTTATCGAGATCTGATGCTTTAGTACTTTGTTTTTTTGTATCAGGATGAGCAACAACTTGATCGCTTTTGTCAACAATGATGGCATATCCATCGCCAGGTACATCGAGAGCATTTATATATTTAGTTAATTGAGCTAAAGTTAAATTAGCGCCAACTGCACCAACTATCTCACCTTCCTTTCTCACTGGCTCTGAAAGAGTAACCACATATTCTTGGGTGCTTGCAGAAACAAAAGGAGCAGCTAAAAAACTACCATTTTCTTCTAATGCACCTTTGTACCAACTCCGTACTCTGGGATCATAATTTGGTGGATTAAGGTTAGGGTCGTTACGGTACATTTCTCCTTGTTCATTACCATAGTAAACAAGCGAAAAACCTAAACTTTCTTTTACTTGGTCAAGCAAAATATAAGGTTTTACTTCAGGATGGTCAGCAATAACTTTAGACAGTTTAATAACAGCCTGACGCCTGTCATACATCCAATCACCAACCCCATTTGTAAATACATCTGAGACTAAATTTATTTCTTCTCGTAATGCGGAATCTATATTTTTTTGTAATGCATTTAAGCTCTGTATTAGCATCGCTATAAAAAATATAAAAAAGCAAAAAAAAGTAATAATTAATATTTTTTTTCGAAGGGAATACTTATCCATAAAGCGTTAACCACCAATAAAAAGAGCATATGCTCAAGCTGAAATAATTTACTGTTTTCATCAATCAACAAATGAATATTAGTAAACATTAGAAATTACACCAGCATAGCGATGTAAAATTTATTTATGATTCCCAGCTAAGGGTTGTAGAGATTTCACATTGTCAGCTAAGTTATCAGCAAACTTGGGATGTCATGTTTTGCATTTACTTATGCTTTAAGATGAAACGCTACTTGGCTACTAAGGTTAGAATTTGCGAGTGTTTTATGTCACATCAATTAGTCATAATTTAAATATGAGCCACCGTTTTTGTACCACCACTCTATAAAAATTACCCTATGACTTGTAACTTATACGAGTTTGGGTGATTTACTTTCAATATCTCTCTGTTTTAATTTAACTTTTTATTGGCACGTTTTACGCAAGAGTATGGTTACTAGGGTTAATTAAGGAACGCACATGCAAGTTAAAACAATACAAGAAGTGTACGACTGGACTGTACTATTTCATACCCAAATGGCGGCAAATTTTTTTAGTCTCAGAGACGATTTAGCAGAGCATAACCAAATGCTGGCAGACTATTTTGTTAAGTACGAAAAAAAGTTGGCTGAGGATTTAGTTGGTTTTAAAGCCATCACGGAGATCAATACCTTAGATACTTATTGTTACGAGTACTTTGCTGAAAACTCTGAACTGATTAATTTTACAGATTTAAACCGTGATACGCGTGTTGATGAGCAAGCCATGCAAGGTTATATATCAGATCAGCATCAAAAGGTGATCAATCTTTATCAATACTTACTTAGTCGTGCAGAAACGCCAACAGGTAAAGAGAAACTATCTCAATTGCTGGAGCTTGAACATCAAGGATTAAAGCAAATGATGCAAAGTACTAATCGCCATATGGATATGTAATAGAAGATCTAATTTGGGTAGCGCATGCTATCCAAATTCAGCCATGTCTGTAAATCACACAAAGTCGATTAAAAAGCCTACTTTCTTCAAATATTTTTGCTCTTGTTGTAAATCAGCATGAAGCAAGGTTTGTTCATTGAGCCAATCCGCTGGGAACTGCAATAGCATACTATTGCCTTTTACTGATACTGCTAACTCTTGATGTTGATCGTTAAGGCGTTTTTGATTTAATAATATAGCTAGTCTGAGTAATACAATTAATTGTAATATTTGAAAGTGCGGCACCGAGAGTAAAGTTGGAAATTCTTCTAAACGAATTTTTTTACGGTAAAACCGTATCATACAGCTTAATAATGTTTGCTGTTGTTGAGTAAATCCTGGCAGCTGACTATTTTCAACAACATAAGCACTATGTTTGTGTAAGCCTGATGAGTTAATACCTAAACCCACTTCGTGTAATTGCGCTGCCCACACTAATAATTGATGATTATCTAATGAGTCGAGCTGCCATTCTTTTTGTACTTGTAGGAATAACCAATCGGCAGTATTTGCAACACGTTGTGCATGTACTTTATCTATTGTGTTTCTTTCGCTTAAATTAGCTATGGTATTGGTGCGTATATCTTTAAGCGCTAACTTTTGCTGCATTTCATGCAGTAAACCTTCACGTAGTGAAAAGTCGCTGTAATCCATTTCGGTAATATTAAACAGCTGAAAAATCGCGAGTAAAATAGTTAAGCCACCGCAAATACTTACTTGACGCTCCGGGCTTAAACCTTCAATAAGTAAGTTATCGATAGTTTTAGCGGCTATAAACTGAGTTTTAAGTTCGAGCAATCGCTCCAGTGTGATATTTTTTTGTTCAGGGTCATTAGCGTTGATCATGGCTAATATTGATTTAATGGTGCCTGACGTCCCCACTACCGATTGCCAGCCTGCACTAATGTAATTGGCAAAAATAACCTCAAGTTCTTGCTCTGCTTTTATTTGTGCTTTGCTAAAGCGTTTATCATTAATAATACCATCGGCAAAAAATTGCTTGGTATAGCTTACGCAGCCCATATTGCGACTTGAGAGCAGCTTATGTTTAAAATGCTTGCCAATAATTAGCTCGGTACTACCGCCGCCAATATCAATAACTAAACGGTTTTCATCGTGATGAACATAATGAGCTACACCTTGATAGATTAAGCGCGCTTCTTCTTGACCTGAGATCACATCAATATGATAAGGAAAAACTCTATTTGCCTGAGTTAAAAATGAATTAATATTTTTAGCTCGTCGTAATGTATAAGTTGCAGCAATTTTTACATTGCTCGCAGGGAAGTCTTGTAGCGTAGTAGCAAACTGCTTTAATATCGTTAATGCTCTATCTATGGCAGTTTGACTTAATTGATTTTTGTCGTCTAAGCCATCGGCTAAGTAAACGCGTTGTTTTTCTTTGTGGAGAATTTGCAAAGAGCCATCCACTTCTCTTGCGACCACTAAATGAAAGCTGTTTGACCCTAAGTCAACCGCAGCAATTGAGGGATAATCATTCATTATTGTAATTGCCTTCCCATTTTTTTAAGTGATCATAAATAGCTATTTGCGAACGTATTTTTTTACGATTTCCGCGTCTAACATAATGATTTTTCTGTTCGCTATCAATGATTCTCGCTTTGGTACGATCTTTAAATTGCAGTTCAAGTACGTCAACAATGAGTTGTTTTAGTTTTTCATCATAAATAGGCACGCCAACTTCAACTCGATGATCAAGATTACGTGTCATCCAATCTGCAGATGAAATATAGACTTTTTCATCCCCATTATTACCAAAGATCATAACTCGCGGGTGCTCTAAAAAGCGATCGACGATACTAATTACCCGAATGTTGTCGCTAAAATTATTGAGTCCTGGCACTAAGGAACACATACCACGGACAATAATGCGAATTTTAACACCGCTACGAGCGGCCAAGTACAAACAATCAACCAGTTCTTTATCTACTAAGTTATTTATTTTTAATGTTATTTTACCGGTGTGACCATTTTCAACATGGGTTATTTCTTGGTGAATTAAACCAAGCAACAGCTGTCGAGCGTTCACTGGCGAAATCATCAAATGTTCGAACATAAACGGTTTATAACTGCTTTCAATAAACTTAAATACGCTATCACTTTCGTCACAAATACCTTGATGTTTAGTAAATAAACTAAAGTCTGTATAGATTTTGGCGGTTTTTTCGTGAAAATTACCAGTGCCAATGTGCGCGTACTTTACTATTTGACCTTTTTCACGACGATGAATAATACATAACTTACTGTGTACTTTGAGAGCTGGTATACCAAAAATAACTTTAATACCTGCGCCACTGAGTACTTTTGCCCACTCAATATTATTTTGTTCATCAAAGCGTGCTTTTAGCTCCACCATAACGGTGACTTTTTTGCCATTTTTTGCCGCGTTGATCAGTGATGAAATTAATCGAGATTTACTCGCAACACGATAAATGTTTACTTTAATTTGTGTTACTCGAGGGTCAAATGCTGCTTGGCGAACATATTCCAGTAGATGATTAAATGTATGATATGGATAATAAAGTAGAATATCTTGCTGACTAATTGCAGCAAACACACTGGCATGATTATTAAATGCTGTGCTTTGCAAAGCCGGTAATGATTTGTTTTCTAAATATTGCCGACCAACATTGGGAAAACCAATAAAGTCTCTAAAGTTACGATAGCGACCACCGGGGATCAACGCATCGTGATGAGTAACACCTAAGCGTTTTTTCATTACTTTGAGCATTGGCTCGGGCATCGCTTGGTCGTATACTAAGCGCACCGGCTCGGCATAAATACGCTGTTTTAGGCCCTTAGACATCTTATCTAAAATGCCTTCTTCTAGTTCGTCATCTAGGTTGTATTCTGCATCACGGGTCAGCTTGATTGCGTAGCCTTGGATCTCAGTAAAACTAAAAAAACTGCTAAATACGTCACTTAAAAAAAACAAAATAATGTCATCTAACATCACAATAGTTTTATGACGACGGGTTTTTTCGGGTGGTAAAATTACAAAGCGTGGTACGCGATCGGTAGGGACTTCTAACATCGCATAATGACTTTTGTCGTTAAACATTTCGACAAACAAGTACGTCATTGTATCGTTAATATGATCTGAGAAGTCTTTATTTTCATCCAGCATTATTGGCGATATATGCTGTAATACATTGTCGTGAAAAAATATTTTTAGCCAGTTAATATGAAATTCACTAAGCTGCTCGGGACGGTCAACATGAATGTTGTGGGTATTTAAATCATGGAGAATTTGCTGATGAATAACGTTAAATTTTTTACCAAGCTGCAAAACCTTTTGCTGAATTTGGGTCAGTAAAATTTCATCTTCATCAAAATTAGTATCTGGTAGTTTATTTAATAGAATGCGTCGTTTTACATCGGCAACCCGAACTCTGAAGAATTCATCTAAATTGTTTGAGAAGATCCCCAAAAAACGAATACGTTCAATAATCGGGTTATTTTTATCTTTAGCTTCTTGTAAAACACGATCGTTAAAAGACAGCCAACTTAACTCTGGGGCAAAATAATTAATCGTTTGAGACACATCAGCGCAGGCGTTCATATTCTATTCCTTGGATAGCAACTGAACAAAATATAGAACACTTAGATGACATAAAAATGACAAAAATGTCACTTTTGTGACATGTTTGTCTTGCTATAGAAGATGGCTGTGAGGTGTGACTTAAGCGTCTTCAATATCAACAATTAAGTCGGATGTAATTGCTTCGAGTGCAGCAACAACTTCGTCTTTATTCATGCCCGTTGGCAAAGCAACTGTTGCAACGGCGCTGAAAATTGGTACCCCCCAGTTTGGTGCGCTCTGCTGCTTAGAGTTTAGGTGGGTAATATTTGCTCCCTTGTGACGCAATACTCCGGCTAGTTCCTGGATAATACCTGGTCGATCATTGCCAGTTATTACAAAATTAAGCTGTTCAGCAGGTGTGTCTGGTAATTCATGCGCGCCTGTTTCAATCCGTACTTCTAATTGTGGTAAGCCATGCAATGCATCTTGTAATTCTTGCAGATGCTCTGCTGGCACTGCTACTTCAATGATGCCAGCAAAGTGACCGGCTAAATGGCTTAAGTTACTGGTTAACCAGTTACCATTATGATTTAAAATTGCAGATGAGATGTCTTCTACAAGTCCCGGACGATCTTGTCCCAAAATAGTTATAACCAATTGCTTCATATAGATAATTCCTAAAGAGTGCCGTAATTAAATAATAAATGCCCAGGCATGAAATTATTGAATGATTAAAAAGAACCGGATTGAGTATTGACTCAGTCCCCAAATTTGTCCAATTTTTTTGCCAATAGTTCAATTTAAAAACAGTAAAATAGTGTGAGTTTACAGTCTGAATTATCTAAACTTTTGTTTATCAATAATAAAGCACTAAGTTGAAAGTTTTTCAAGTTATTGAATATAAACATTGTTTGTTTTGTTATGATGAATACCACAACAAAGTCTTAGCAATTATGACGTTTGTAACAATACTGTCATCTTGGTGAAATATAATCTACCCAACGTTAAGATTTATAGGTGTTTTGATGACTTCCAATCCGAATAAACCGTCTTTTAATACGGATAGAAGCCGTCTATTTAAAGATCGGTTTGCCAAATTTAGCATTACCGCTGGCGGTATTATGGTATTGATAGCTTTGCTATTGATATTCTTCTATTTATTGTATGTTGTGCAACCTATTTTTGAATCAGCGAAAGTAGAAACGCGCGATAGCTTTGCGCTTAGTAATGCTGAACAAATTGTTGGCCTAGGTATTGAAGAGCAAACTGAAATTGCTTTTTTACTGAGCAAACAAGGTAAGGTTGATTATTACAGTGTTGAGAAAAAGGGCTTTGGTAAAAAGCTTGCTAGCTTAGTTGTGCCACTTGACAGCGAAGTGAGTAGTTTTGCATCCAGCGCGCCATTTCAAGGACATTACGCATACGGACTAGAAAATGGTTCGGTGATGATAGTGTCACCTAAATTCTTAGTTACCTTTCCTAATAACGAACGTAAATTAACCCCGCGTTTGGGTTATCCACTTGGTGAAAAAACATTGCTGGTTGACGACAATGGTGCTGCCATTAAACAATTTGCATTTAGCCATTATGAAGATAAAACCGCTGTTGTGGCACAAACGGCTGATAAGCGTGTAATTTTTAGCAGTTTTGTTGCTGAAGAAAACATGTTCAGCGGTGAAGTTGAATGGGTTGTTGAACGCACTGAACTTGATGTTGAAGGGCGCGTAGACCAACTACTAATGTCGCCAGATACCACCCGTACTTTTGTGCGCTCAGCAAATCAAATTTATGTTTACGATACTCGCAATCCAAGCGAGGTTGAGCTGATCCAAATGCTTGCGGCGAATGAAGAAAATGCCAACTTGGTTTCGGCGCAATTATTAGCCGGTGCTAACTCGCTGATGCTAGCGAATGATAATGGTGAAGTTTCGCAGTGGTTTGAAATTAATACTGACGATGGCCGTGAATATCAAAAAATACGTGCGTTTGAAACCTCAAAGCAGCCTAAGCTAGATATATTCACTGAGTTTTATCGTCGTACGTTCTTTACCACCAGTTCTAATGGTGAGTTAGGCGTGTATTACACCACCAGTGAAGCAAAACTATGGCAAGGTAAAATCAGTGAAGGTCCGATTGAAAACTTTGCTATTGCACCACGCTCAAATGCGGCACTTATTCTAGCTGATGACAAATTAACTGTGATTGAAATTCACAATGAACACCCTGAGGTGACATGGTCAGCCTTGTGGCAAGAAGTGTGGTATGAGGGTTATCCAGAGCCGGGTTATATTTGGCAATCAACGTCTGCCGGTGATGACTTTGAAGCTAAGTTTTCTTTAGTGCCAATTTCATTTGGTACTATAAAAGCTGCTTTATATGCGATGCTATTTGCAGTGCCGATTGCGCTCTCTGCAGCAATCTACACCGCTTATTTTATGTCAGGTCCATTACGTAAAGTAGTCAAACCAACAGTTGAAATTATGGAAGCATTACCAACCGTAATTTTAGGATTTTTAGCAGGCTTATGGCTTGCGCCGTTGATAGAAGAGCATTTACCTGCGATTGTTGGCTTGCTGTTTATGCTGCCGCTGGGGATTTTAGCGACCGCATTTGCGTGGACTAAATTACCAGAAAGCTTTCGTCACCGAGTTCCTGAAGGGGCCCACTCAATCTTACTAATACCAGTATTGTTACTGATTGGTTGGTTAGCCTTTGCGATGAGCGGGGTGGTTGAGTTGTGGATGTTTGACGGTAATGTTCGCCAGTATTTGACTAACGAATTGGGTCTGACTTTCGATCAACGTAATTCACTGGTAGTCGGTATTGCGATGGGTTTTGCGGTTATTCCGACTATTTTCTCTATCGCAGAAGATGCTGTATTTAGTGTGCCTAAGCATTTATCAAACGGTTCATTGGCGCTAGGCGCAACACAATGGCAAACCTTGGTTAGTGTGGTGTTATTAACCGCCAGCCCTGGTATTTTCTCTGCTGTGATGATGGGCTTAGGCCGCGCCGTAGGTGAAACGATGATTGTACTAATGGCAACAGGTAATACGCCAATAATGGATTGGAGCATTTTCCAAGGTATGCGTACCTTAGCCGCTAATATCGCAGTAGAAATGCCAGAATCGGAAGTGGGTAGTTCACACTATCGGATCTTATTCTTAGCCGCTTTTGTATTGTTCATATTCACCTTTATTTTCAACACAATTGCTGAGTTTGTGCGTCAGCAGTTGCGTGATAAATACAGCTCGATGTAAGTGGGAGACACGACATGTTAAAGCAGTGGTTTAAGTCAGGTTCTCCTTGGATATGGATGACAGGTGGTGCAGTAAGTATCAGTTTGATTTCTGTCTTAGGGTTATTAGCAATGATTGCTTGGAAAGGGTTAAGCTTTTTCTGGCCATCACAAGTAGTGCAATTAGAGCTACAGGGCTCGGTTGCGCAGCAAACTGTAATTGGTGAAATATACGACCGTGAAATGGTGCCTAAATCGCGCCTTGAGGCAACCGGTGTTGATTTATCTGGTTATGATAAAGAGCAACTAGAGCGTTATTTAATTAAAACCGGTAACCGTGAATACGTTGATTTAGATTTTCGTTGGGTAATAGAAACTGACATAAAATCAAATACCATGCCTGCGGCTATAGCGGTGTTTGAACGCAGTAAAAACGGTAATTTTTATGGCTACGTCGAACAAGTAATAAAAGACGGCCAAGTGATCACCGATAATAAAACTGAAGTATTAGAAGAATTAGTTGAACGTGCCGTTGAGCTTAATGAGCAAGCGCTTGATTTGCAAAACGGTGACATTGGTCATATTAACTATCAATTAGAGCGTTTACGTTTACAAGAGAAGTCGTATTTACTCGATGATGCACTGACCGATGAACGAGTGGCTGAGCTTGCGCAACAGCGTGCAGATCTAAGAGCCGAGTATGGCGTACTTGAAAAGCAATTGTTTGCACTGCGCAAACAAGCTAAGCGTGATCAGGTAACCGTAAAAGATATGCGCGGTGAAATTGTTACTTTGCCTTTATATCAGGTTTTGGATTTTTGGTTTCCTAATGACATGAGCTTTGTTGCAAAGCTAGGTCACTACTTTGTACAACTAGGTAAATTTGTTTCAGATGATCCGCGTGAAGCTAATACTGAAGGTGGTGTATTCCCGGCAATCTTTGGTACTGTTTTTATGGTAATGTTGATGGCTGTAATTGTAACGCCGTTTGGGGTTGTAGCAGCTATATACTTACATGAATATGCGGCTAAAAATGCGGTTACCAAGATGATCCGTATCGCGGTCATTAACTTGGCTGGTGTTCCTTCAATTGTTTACGGTGTATTCGGTTTAGGATTCTTTGTTTATGTATTAGGTGGCAGTTTGGATCAATTGTTTTATCCAGAAGCCTCACCTAGTCCAGTATTTGGTACTCCAGGGGTACTTTGGTCTGCTTTAACGCTTGCTATTTTAACGCTGCCTGTGGTGATTGTATCAACAGAAGAAGGCTTATCACGTATCCCAAGTACGGTTCGTCATGGCTCTTTAGCACTGGGCGCAACGCAAGCTGAAACGTTATGGCGTATTATCGTGCCAATGGCCAGTCCTGCGATTATGACCGGTTTAATATTAGCGGTGGCGCGTGCTGCTGGCGAAGTTGCACCATTGATGCTAGTGGGTGTGGTGAAAATGGCACCGACATTACCGCTCGATGGTAACTTCCCGTATTTTCATCTAGATCGAAAGTTCATGCATTTAGGTTTTCATATATACGACGTTGGCTTCCAAAGCCCAAATGTTGAAGCGGCACGTCCGCTAGTGTATGCCACCGCATTCTTATTGGTATCAGTAATTATTACACTGAATATCACCGCGATAGGCATACGTAACCATTTACGTGAAAAATTTAGATCGCTTGATCAATAATTAGTAAAGATTCTATAGGTAACAAACATGATTACAGTCGCTCCACAAGTAAACCAATCAAGCACGAGTTTGAAATTGGACTTAGACAATTTAAGCACCGAGCAAACGGCACTCGAGATCAAAAACTTAGATCTTTACTATGGTGAAAAACAAGCGCTTAGCTCAGTGAATATGAATATTCCAAAAGGCCAAGTAACCGCATTTATCGGACCATCAGGGTGTGGTAAATCTACGTTGTTGCGCTGTATTAACCGTATGAATGATCTGGTTGATATTTGCCGTATTGAAGGTGAAATTTTACTACACGGACAAAACATCTATGACAAAAAGGTAGATGTTGCAGCGCTGCGTCGTAATGTTGGTATGGTATTCCAGCGTCCGAACCCGTTTCCTAAATCAATCTACGAAAATGTGGTTTATGGCCTACGCTTACAAGGTATCAAAGAAAAACGTAAATTAGACGAGGTGGTTGAACAGTCACTGCGAGGCGCGGCACTGTGGGATGAAGTAAAAGATCGGCTTCACGATAGTGCATTTGGTTTGTCAGGTGGTCAGCAGCAACGTTTAGTGATTGCACGCTCTATCGCCATTGAGCCTGAAGTATTATTACTCGATGAGCCAACATCAGCATTGGATCCTATTTCAACACTGGTAATTGAAGAGCTTATCAACGATTTAAAAAATAAGTTTACCGTTGTTATCGTAACCCACAACATGCAACAAGCAGCGCGGGTTTCTGATCAAACGGCCTTTATGTACATGGGTGAATTAATAGAGTACTCAGATACCAATACGTTATTTACTACCCCAACGAAAAAGAAAACGGAAGATTATATCACCGGTCGTTACGGCTAGGCTGAGTCAAACTGTTTTTGGGTGACGTTAGCGATTTTGATAAGAAGGTAAACAATGGAACACAATATTAATAAGCATATTTCTGGCCGCTTTAACCAAGAGCTAGAAAACGTTCGCAACCATGTATTAAGCATGGGTGGCTTAGTTGAGCAGCAACTTAATAGCGCGCTTGATGCGGTAAGTAATGGCGATGCTGAGTTAGCGCGTAAAGTGCGTGAAAACGACTATAAAGTAAACGCCATGGAAGTAAATATTGATGAGGAATGTACCCGTATCATTGCTCGTCGTCAGCCAGCTGCAAGTGATTTACGCTTAGTAGTCGCGATTGCTAAAACCATTGCCGATTTAGAGCGTATTGGCGATGAAGCTGAGCGTATTGCTAAAGTTGCGCTAGATTCATTTACTAAAGATCAGCAAGATTTATTAGTTAACATCGAAAATATGGGTCGCCAAGTTTCAAAAATGCTGCATGATGTACTCGATGCTTTTGCACGTATGGATGTACAAAAAGCATTTGAAGTACATAAAGAAGATGCCAAGGTTGACCGTGAGTATGAAGCAATTACTCGTCAAATTATGACCTATATGATGGAAGATCCACGTTCAATTCCAAAAATTATGGATTTAGTTTGGTCGGTACGTTCATTGGAACGAATTGGCGACCGTTGTCAAAACATCTCTGAATACATTATTTACTTTGTTAATGGCAAAGATATTCGTCATACATCTCAAGAGGATATAGAAAAATCGTTATAGATTTTTTGATACCGTCTTGTTTTATTAAAGCGGCCAATGGTCGCTTTTCATGTTTTCGTTATAATTATAATGCTGTAGCGGCAGCTGTGATGTAATAAAAGCATTCACAATCGCGGTGAATGCTGTAAAATTCACGCCGCAAAGCATACTAATTTGATTTAAGGGTCAGTTATGCCTACAAACGCATTTTTAGGGGTATTCGCAAAATCTCCTATAAAGCCAATGGAAGATCACATCAAGAAGGTACATCAAGCAAGTAAAGCTTTGATCCCTTTTTTCAATCATGTATTTAAAGAAGAGTGGCAACAAGCAGAAGAGATTCGCTTGAACATTCGTACTTTAGAACGTGAAGCCGACGACATGAAAAGAAATATACGTTTACAGTTACCGCGCGGTTTATTTATGCCGGTAGAGCGTACAGATCTGCTTGAACTCGTCACCCAGCAAGATAAAATTGCTAATAAAGCAAAAGACATTGCTGGTCGTGTAATTGGTCGTGAGATGACCATTCCAAAAGAAATTCAAGTTAACTTTTTAGCCTATGTAACTCGCTGTGTTGATGCAACTAAACAAGCATCAAACGCAATCAATGAGTTAGATGAGTTACTAGAAACTGGTTTTAAAGGTCGTGAAGTGACCTTAGTAGAAAAAATGCTCGTTGAATTGGATGCAATTGAACAAGACACGGATGATATGCAAATCATAATACGTCGCCAATTACGTGACGTCGAAGATGAACTCAATCCTGTAGATGTAATGTTTTTATATAAAATCATCGAATGGGTCGGCGAGCTTGCGGATATCGCAGAACGCGTTGGTTCGCGTCTTGAGCTGATGTTAGCTCGGTAATTTACACTCAGTTCAATAACGAAAGATTAGGGTTACACAATGGATATCATTGCATCTTATGGCACGGTATTAATTTTAATTGCCGCAGCAGTCGGTTTTTTTATGGCTTATGGTATTGGCGCGAATGACGTTGCTAATGCGATGGGCACATCGGTAGGTTCAAAAGCATTAACTATTAAACAAGCTATTTTTATAGCGATGATTTTTGAATTTGCAGGCGCCTACTTAGCTGGCGGCGAAGTAACATCGACAATTCGTAAAGGCATTATCGATTCTACGCCGTTTTTAGACCTGCCAGAACTTATGGTATTAGGGATGATCTCGGCATTATTTGCAGCGGGTAGTTGGTTGCTAATAGCTTCATTCTTAGGTTGGCCGGTATCAACCACGCATTCAATTATTGGTGCTATCATCGGATTTGCTTTAGTTGCAGTTGGCAGCGAAGCGATTCAATGGGACAAAGTTGCAGGTATTGTGGGGAGTTGGATTGTTACCCCGGCGATTTCAGGGTTTATTGCCTACTTAATATTTATGAGTGCGCAAAAGTTAATTTTTGACACCGAGGCACCACTTAATAATGCCAAACGCTATGTGCCTATTTACATGGGTTTAGCCGGTTTTATCATGTCTTTAGTAACCATCAAGAAAGGTTTAAAGCACATTGGTATTAATTTAGGTGCTGTTGAAGGTTATGCATTAGCAATCGGTATTGCTGTTATTGTTGGTATTATTGGTAAAATCGTTATTTCTCGGTTAAAGATTGATCCAAAAGCCGATAAGAAAATGCAATTTAATAACGTTGAGAAAGTGTTTGCTATCTTAATGGTATTAACCGCATGTTGTATGGCATTTGCTCATGGTTCTAATGACGTGGCTAACGCTATTGGTCCGTTGGCTGCAGTTGTAAACATTGTTGAAAATAACGGTGAGATAGCTAAGCAAGCGACAATCGCATGGTGGATTTTACCACTGGGTGGTTTCGGTATTGTTGCAGGCCTTGCAATTTTAGGCAAAAAAGTAATTAAAACGATTGGTGAAGGCATTACGCATTTAACACCAAGTCGTGGTTTTGCTGCTGAATTAGCTGCTGCTTCTACAGTTGTAATTGCATCGGGAACAGGCTTGCCAATTTCTACTACACAAACCTTAGTTGGCGCGGTATTAGGGGTAGGTATGGCACGTGGAATTGCTGCACTTAATATGGGTGTGATCAGAAACATTGTAGTTTCTTGGGTAATTACATTGCCAGTTGGCGCTGCCCTTGCTATTGTTATTTTCTACATACTGAGAACTGCCTTTGGAGTTTAAATCCAGCAGTCTTTAAGTATTACAGACTTTTAGCTTGAAAAGATCTCAACGCCCTTGGTGTTGGGGTCTTTTTATTTGTGGGTACAAAAAGTATGACGAACTTACCAAGTATTAAACAGCTGCAGTATTTATTGGCAGTTCATCAGCATCAACATTTTGGCCGCGCCGCAAGTGCGTGTTTTATTGGTCAATCAACACTCAGCAGTGCAATTCAAACCCTTGAAGAAACACTCGGTTGCCAACTCATAGAGCGTGAAAATCGTAGTTTGATGTTCACAGCCATCGGCGAAGAAGTGGTAGAGCGGGCACGCAAAATTATTGACGATACGCTAAGTGTTAGAGAGCTGACTAAAAGCCATTTAACACCGCTAAGCGGTACGCTCACCCTCGGAGTTATTCCAACGATTGCTAGTTTTATTGCGGCACCTCTCTACCACCTTTGTCAGCAACAGTTTGCCGATTTAGAGTTGGTACTGGTTGAAGACACCAGTGATAGCTTGTTAGATAAACTCGAGCATGGCCATATCGATATGGCGCTGTTGGCACTACCTTACGATACTGATAAATTTCATACTCAAGTACTCGCGCAAGATCACTTTTGCTTAGTACATCATAAAGACTATTTACCTGCTAAGAATATAGAAGATTTTAACTTGTTACCGGAAGCCAGCGTGTTCTTATTAGAGCGAGAACATTGTATGACAGGGCACGCATTAAGTGCTTGTCATTTAAATCGTTCAAGCTGTATCAATCCGTTTGAAGCGGCGAGCTTACACACCTTACTTAGCATGGTTGAGCACCAGTTCGGTGTGACTTTCTTACCGCAAATGGCGATTAACGCGGGTATTTTAGCGAACAAAAATATGCTTGCCACTCCTTCACAAAGTGACGCATACCGCGATATTGGCATTCTGTGGCGCAAAACAACCGGTCGTATTCGAGATTTTCGTTTATTTAGCCAAATGCTAGAAAGCTTTTTAAAGCAACAATGCCGTTTAATGACGGATGAATAGCTCATTTAGGTGAGCTTTTTTATTTATTTTCATTTATTTTTATCTTTTCCAAACTATCTGCTTCACTCTATCGACTAACCTCATAAGTAAAATAACTAAGCATCGAGAATCGTGTTTTTTCAATCAATAGAAACATTAATCGCCAAAGCACAACAAGGAAATAAGCGCGCCTGGCTTAAGCTGGTTAAGCAGCATGAAAGCCAAGTTTATAACTATTGTTTGCGGATGCTAAGTAACCCAGATGATGCCATGGACTTAATGCAAGAGGTGTTTATTTCGGTGTATAAAAGTCTGCCGAACTTTCGTGGTGAGTCGAGTTTTAATACTTGGGTATTTCAAATTGTGCATCGGCGTAGCGTTGAATACTACCGCCGTCGCAAGCATTATCAGAGCTTAGATGATGTGCCAGAACAGGCCTGTGAACACAGTGAATTAGAAGGCAATAGTGTAGCTCAGGCCCAGCATCAGCAATTAAAAAGTATGTTGAATAAGTTACCGTGGGAGCAGCGTTTAGTGGTGGAGTTGAAATTTTTCCAGCATTGCACCTTTGAAGAGATTGCTGAGCAATTAGATATTTCAACTAATACTGCTAAGTCGCGGTTATACAGTGCATTAGGAAAATTAAAAGTTCATTTGGAGGCCGTAGATGGCTAGTTTAGAGTCGCTTTTTGAGCAATGGTTAGATGGTAAAGTTTTGAGCGATAAACAATTGCAGCAGCTCGAAAATGCTCCCGAATATGCAGCGTTGATGAGCCAAGCGCAAGTATGGCAACAGCATAGCCGTGACTATAAGGCTGTACCTGTACCAATCTGGGATCGCCAATCAACAATATCGCAGTTCTCTGCTGTGCGTGTGTTTAGCGTCGCTGGAGCGTGGGCTGTTGCAGCATCAGTATTGGTTTGTTCGTTAATCTTTTTAGTTATACCGCAATCAGATACGCAGGGGTTACTTGCACAAGTAACGAAACAAACACATTTATTGCAGTCTCAACAAAAGCAAATTGACCAAATGCAAAAAATTATTACTGCGCAAAATCAATTGCAGCTACAGCAGATGTATCAATTAGCAAAAGAGGCCATTGCAACAGGACGAGTTGAACGCCAAGAAGATATTGCCAGTTTAATCACTTACATCAAAACCCAGCGAGCTCAAGATCAAGCGTATCTACGGATGCAATTAAATGATTTAGCCGAACAAGTACAAGAGCAGCCAACAGCCGCGATTGCGAAAAATTAGGAGTATAGAGCATGAATAAAAAACTTATCAGCAGCGCCATAATGGCCATACTTGGGTGTTTAAGTGCTAATGTATCTGCGCAAGCCCCAGCGGAGTTGGCATCAATACAGCGTGAAGTAGCAATAATGGAAAACATTTTAAGCAGCGCGTTAAAGCAAGATACCAATAAAAGGATCCGTGCGATTCAAGCCAACTATTTTGTTAAGCAGGGAGTGGTATTTGAGCTGGACGTAAGAGGCTCTAGCCGCTGGCAGACTATTTTTAGTAACGCACCTAATGCGCCGTTACCACCACTGCCTGAAATTGATTTTGCTAATATGGATATTGAAATTATCAGTGATCAAGTAGAGTTTATTACCGAAGATGTTGTTGAATCATCACGAGAAGCTTATCAACAAGCGATGGAGCTAATGCGTGAAGGCGCAGAACAAGTGCGCGAAATTGCAGAGCAAGAGCGTGATGTGGGCCGAAAGTTGCGAGATTTAGAGCGTGAAAAGCGCGATTTAGAGTTTGCCAGCCGCCATGATAATAGCGCCGAAGAGAAACAGCTTGAACAACGCAAAAAAGCGTTAGAAAAAGATATCGCGAAGCTGGAAAAACAACAAACTAGACTCACTAAACAGCAGCAACAGCTACGGCAAAATATCAATGCAAAGCATGCAGAGCGTGAGCAACAACAAGCCGCAGAGCAACAACAGTTACTGGAGCAAGTAAGCACAAGTATCAGTCTTACGTTATGTGATTACGGTAGTGGTTTACGTAGTCTGCCAAACGACGAGCATGTGAGTTTTGTTCTCAAAGGGCTCGGCGATAAAAATACGAGTTTAATAAAAGTATTTAATAAATCAGATATTAAAAAGTGTGTCGCCGGCGATATCAAAGCCAGCGAACTGACTAAAAAAGCTATTAGCTACCAATTTTAATTAGCCGAGCTCATATTAACTGAGCTCAATTAATAACTTATCCCTGACCAACAAGCAGCCGTATTATAAAGGCTGCTTTTCGTTATGCCCTTCATATTCAAACTGTTTATTGAATGGCGTAATATCTGGTAAAAATAACAAATAAACCCACACCACTAAGTTAAAGTAGGGGATCAAACCTAAGCAGGTAAAAGTTACAACCGGGTAACCTTTGATACTGGCATATCGATAGCATTGGTAAGTTATCCCTAAGTTTACCGCTAATAGTAACACTATTAATTGCATCATAATTCACTCCATAAATTGACAATGATACTAATAACAACATGTTAGTTTGTAAGTGATATGTTGCTATGATTTAACGATGTCATGTGAAATTTTGATTATCATCATAATCACAAGACATTTATCGCCCGATGAGCAAAGTATAGATGAGTTATCACAAGATGGAAGTAAAAAAATGCGTAGATTTGTATGAAAAGTTCGCTATTTTAGCTAGGTGGTTGTTCGTAAAAAGTTTTGTTTTGATAAATTTTTTGTAACTGATGTTTGATTTTTTCTACGGGCACCGGGCGTGAAATAAAGTAGCCTTGGCCATAATCAACACCTATTTCTTTTAGTGCTAAAAAGATCTCTTCATTTTCAACATATTCAGCAACTGAACGCTTATTGAGCGAGCGACTAATATCATTTATTGCTTTAACTAACGCCAAGTCGATTGGATCATTGAGCATATCGCGAACAAACGAACCGTCTATTTTTACATGTTGAGCTGGCAGCTGTTTAAGATAATTAAAGGTGCTAAAGCCAGTGCCAAAGTCATCAATTGAAAAATGACAGCCCAAGCGATTGAGCTTTTCGATCATCGCACGAGTGGCAGTTAAATTATTGATACTGGCGGACTCGGTGATCTCAAAAATAACCCGGGTAGGGCTGATATCGCACTTTTCAAGGGTCGATTCGATATGTGGCAATAGGCGTTCATCTAAAAACGATTGCGCAGATAGGTTTATCGCAACTTGATTTAGTTCAGGGTTAGCGGCAATGGCAGAAATTGCATTGCTGATCACACATTGATCCATTAAGTAAGTGTCGTTCAATAATTCAAGTGACGGAATAAATTGGTTTGGATAAACCAGTTCACCGTCGAGTTTTAAGCGTAACAGTGCTTCAAAATAAGCGACACCACCATGTTTAAAGTCCCAAATCGGCTGGTAATGTAATTCAATTTGGTTTTGTTGTAATGCTTGGCGAATGCTGTGTCCCCACTCTAATCCAGCTTGCAAGGTGTTATGGCTGGCATCTTCTTTAGAGTAACAATGAACCAAATTACGGCCTAAGCTTTTAGCAACGTACAAGGCAATATCAGCTTGTTTTAAGCATTCACTCGGATCATGGTTCGCTGCTGTTATTTGCGTTAAGCCAATTGAGCAGCTAATTGAATAAACTTGTTCTTCAGATTTAAACTGGTGACCTTCAATAGCCATACAAATACTTTCAGCTATCAAGTGTGCATCAAGCAGATTCATATTATTTAAGATCACCGCAAATTCATCACCACCAATGCGACACACTAAGTGTTCATCACTGATATTGGCGTTAAATAGTTGCGCAACTTCTTTAAGAACTATATCGCCTTGTTGATGACCTTTACTGTCATTAATTATTTTAAAATGATCGAGGTCAATATAAATTAAAGCGTGTTCTATGTCGCCATTAGTGCGTTGCGGCTGGCAAATTCGATTGAGTTGTTGATCAAAATAATAGCGGTTATGTAAGCCGGTTAAGGTGTCATGAAGCGCTAAATGGCGCAGCTGTAATTCAGCTTGTTTGCGCTCATGAATATTATCTATTGTGGCGGTGATCGTGGCAGCATTACTGCTGTTTTTGATTAGTTGTAAGCGGCACTCAACCCAAATAGCTTGACCATCTTTATGAATAATTTGCACTTCAACCTGCTGTTGCAAGGCACCGCCATGCAAAATACTGCTAATTGTTTGCAGTAGTTTATCTTTGCAATCATTGATACAAAAGTCAGAGAGTGCTTTGCTCAAGGTTTGTTTTATGCCAAACCCACTGAGTGCTTCCCACGCAGGGTTGATAAAACGAATGCGGCCTTGTTGATCAAATTCAAGCACCACAGTATTAAGATGTAATAGTATCCGCTGATGGGCTGAAAATAGCTCCTTATAGCGGCTTTGACTTTGACTTAGCTGTTCTACTTTTTGTGCAAACTCTGCATAACTGACCATAAAATCTTCACGGCGCGCAGCATGGTCGCATACTTTACTTAACAAGGTTTGTTCATACGGTGCACGAATAAAATCAGTAACCCCTGAAAGCAATAGTTGTTCAGCATGATCGGCATCTTTTGTATCAATAATAGTTACAATGGCTTGTTTTGGGTTGTGTTGTAAAATCTCTTCAACTAATTGACTGGCAGCTCCTGCGTGTGCTGCGGTTGCATCAAGTAACACAATGGCAAACTTTTGCTGCAAATAGATTGATAATGCTTGTTTATTACTAGAAACATGGGTGCAGGCAAAGTTTAGCTGTAGTTGTTGCGTTATTTCGGCGGCTTTACTACTGTCGGTTTCGAGCAGCAACAAATCTAAGCGACTGCTTTTTTCTAAATGCGTTGATAATACATTTGCCAGTACCTGTGGCAGCATATCTTGGCGTTCAAATGGTAATACCGCATCTATGCCATAACTGCGTGCTGTCGTTTCGGCTATTCGCTCACAATAGATAGGCGGAGTAAGCACAATTGGTGTGTTTTTTGGGGTTTTTAATAACCCTGAACGGATCATCCGAGAAAATCGCCAGCCATCGATTTTACCAACATTTAGACCGGTAATAATGACATCGACCGCTTGAGATTTAAGAATTTCGAGGGCTTGTTGGCTATCGGCCACTTCAAGGAAAGTAAATACATTGAGCCGATTTAAGGTTGACTTAACAGCCTGACGCTCAGCGACACTGGCGTTTAAGATCAGCAAAGTTAGCTGCTTAGCCATTTATGTCACACCTCTTATCAACCTAGCTCTAATCAAGTTGAGTAGAATAATGCCATTTGTCTCGAACCACAAGAGAACATTCCATTGTATTTTAATTAAAGCCGTTGGTTGAGCTAATAGCACGATACAGTTAAACTTGGCGCGACTTTTTTGATCTGGATATATCCTATGCGCGTGGCTGATTTTAGCTTTGACTTACCTGATGAATTAATTGCTCGTTTTCCTAAACAGGATCGAACCAGCAGTCGCTTATTAACCTTAGATGGCCCAAGTGGCGCTGTAGAACATAAAATATTTAGCGATATTCTTGATTTAGTAAATGAAAATGACTTGTTGGTATTTAATAATACCAAAGTGATCCCTGCTCGTATGTATGGCCAAAAAGCATCTGGCGGTAAACTTGAAGTGCTGGTAGAGCGCGTGCTTGATGAGCATCGCGTGCTGGCTCATGTACGCGCCAGTAAATCACCAAAACCAGGTACAGAACTTATTCTCGAAGGTAAAGCGCAGGCGACTATGGTGGGTCGTCATGGCGAATTGTTTGAACTAGAGTTTACAGGTGAGCAAAACGTTCTGGAAATTTTAAACGATATTGGTCATATGCCACTGCCGCCTTATATTGACCGTCCAGATACTGACGAAGACCGCAAACGCTATCAAACAGTCTACGGTGAAAAACCTGGCGCGGTTGCAGCGCCAACTGCCGGTCTACATTTTGACGATACGCTCATGGCTGCATTAAAAGCCAAGGGTGTAAACATGGCATTTGTTACCTTGCATGTTGGCGCTGGCACATTCCAGCCGGTGCGCGTAGACTCGGTTAATGATCATATAATGCACTCCGAATACATTGAAGTGCCTGATGATGTTGTTGCAGCAGTCGCTGCAACCAAAGCTAACGGCGGCAGAGTGATTGCGGTAGGCACAACTTCGGTACGTTCATTGGAATCAGCAGCTAAGATACATGGCGGCCAATTAGCCAGTTACTTTGGTGACACCGATATTTTTATTTACCCAGGTTATCAATTTAACGTAGTTGATGCCATGGTCACTAATTTTCACTTGTCAGAATCGACATTGATCATGTTGGTTAGTGCATTTGCTGGGCAAGATAATATTATGAGTGCATACCAAACTGCAATTGCACAAAAATACCGCTTTTTTAGCTACGGCGATGCGATGTTTTTAACCCGTAAATAGTTTTTTCTATAAAAGCACTTAAAGCCCAGCATTGCGTTGGGCTTTTTAGTTTTGATTTTTGCACTTTTAATTTCAGCTTTGAGCCCAATTAATAGTAATGGTTTTACAAAAAGGGTAGAATCGAGCGGTTAAATTATAGCTTGTTGGACTGTTTTTCTGACATTTGAGGATGATATGAAGTTTGAATTAGACCGTACAGACGGTAAAGCCCGCCGCGGCCGCTTGATTTTTGATAGAGGCGTAGTCGAAACGCCAGCATTTATGCCAGTAGGTACTTACGGTACTGTCAAAGGTATGACCCCAGATGAAGTCAAAGACACTGGTGCGCATATTTGCCTAGGTAACACCTTCCATTTAATGCTTCGCCCTGGTACTGAAATCATCAAGCAGCATGGTGGATTACATGGTTTTATGAATTGGGATAAACCAATTTTAACCGACTCAGGCGGTTTTCAAGTGTTTAGCTTAGGCGCAATGCGTAAAATTACCGAAGAAGGTGTATTGTTTAGCTCGCCTGTTAACGGTGAAAAAATTATGCTTTCACCAGAAAAAGCCATGCAAGTGCAGCGTGATTTAGGTTCAGACATCGTAATGATTTTTGACGAATGTACGCCTTATCCTGCCACCGAAAAAGAAGCTAAAGATTCAATGGAGTTATCACTTCGTTGGGCTAAGCGTTCAAAAGAAGGTCACGGTGACAATCCATCAGCTTTATTTGGTATTATCCAAGGTGGTATGTATCCGGAGTTGCGTGCTCAGTCACAACAAGGTCTTGAAGAAATTGGTTTTGATGGCTACGCACTCGGTGGTTTATCGGTCGGTGAGCCAAAAAATGAGATGATTAACATTCTTGATCACTGTGCTTATAAAATGCCAGAGAACAAACCCCGTTACCTTATGGGTGTAGGTAAACCTGAAGACTTAGTTGAAGCCGTTCGTCGCGGTATCGATATGTTTGACTGTGTAATGCCAACTCGTAATGCGCGTAATGGACATTTATTTATAACTGGTGGCATTGTGAAAATTCGTAATGCTGTGCACAAAACAGATACCGGCCCACTTGATCCTGAGTGTGATTGCCATACTTGTAAGAATTATTCGCGCGCGTACCTACATCATCTTGATAAATGTAACGAAATTTTAGGTGCACGACTAAACACAATTCATAACTTACGTTACTATCAGCGCGTTATGGAAGGTTTACGTAATGCGATCGGTGACGGTAAGTTAGATGAATTCGTAAATGATTTTTATGCACGCCGCGGCCAAGAAGTGCCAGAGCTTGCAGATACCACAAATTAAATTTAAAAATTAAAGAGGAAGTGTTATGAGTTTATTTATTTCAAACGCCCACGCAAGTGCGGCAGGTGCAGCGCCAGCCGGTGGTGGTTATGAGATGTTGATCATGCTAGCTATCTTTGGCTTAGTATTTTACTTCTTGATTTACCGTCCACAAGCTAAGCGTGTAAAAGAGCATAAAGCGCTGATGAATGCGATGGCAAAAGGCGACGAAGTTCTTACTCAAGGTGGTTTAGTGGGTAAAATCGCTAAAATCTCTGAAGATAAAGATTTCATCGTTATTTCACTTAACGATCAAGCTGAAGTAACTGTACAAAAATCAGCAGTGTCAGCAGTATTGCCTAAAGGCACAATGAAGTCGCTATAATAATAAGGACGCCCACGTGTTAAACAAGTTTCCATTATGGAAGTATTTACTTGTTCTAGCTGTGATTGCGGTAGGTCTTTTATACGCCTCTCCTAATTTGTATGGTCGTGATCCGGCCATACAAATTTCAGGTACTAAAGGAACTGATGCAGATCTAGCTGTAGTAGACAAAGTAAATGCGACCCTCAAAGAGCACAATGTTACCGTAAAATCAGTTAAGTTCGAAAACGGTCAAGTGTTGATCCGCTTTAAAAATGTTGAAGAGCAGCTTAAAGCGCAAGATTTATTGCGTGATTCATTGAGCGACGATTACATCTCAGCCATTAACATGGCCCCGGCGCAACCTCATTGGTTAAAAGCCCTTGGCGGCAATCCAATGAAATTGGGCTTGGATTTAAGTGGCGGTGTTCACTTTACGATGGAAATTGACATGGTGACAGCGGTTGATAACGCGCTGGAACAAATGGATCAAGACTATAAAAGTGATTTACGTGAAGAAAAACTACGCTATCGCACGGTACGTCGTGTAGCTGGTACTGAACGTATTCGTGTGGAGATGCGCAGCGCAGAAGATAAAGATGCGGCAGAGCGTTTTTTACAGTCACGCTACCCATTACACAACTACATTGATGATAGCTCTAACGATAACGCGTTTTATGCCACCATCAGCGAGCAAAAACTCAAAGAAATTCGTGACTATGCTATCAAGCAAAACGAAACCATTATCCGTAACCGTATTAACCAAATCGGTGTTGCTGAGCCTAACGTACAACGTCAAGGTGCAGAGCGCATTATTGTGCAGTTACCTGGTGTGCAAGATACTGCGCGTGCGAAAGAGATTTTGGGTGCTACAGCAACGCTTGAGTTTCGTGAAGTAGACGAAAATGCCGATCCAACGGCAGCAGCGCAAGGGCGTATTCCGCCTGGTACTGAAATGATCATGAGCCGTGATGGCTACCCAGTGGTACTTAAAAAACGCATTATTCTCGAAGGTAGTCACATTACTGGTGCGCAATCGGGTGCCGATGAATACCAACGTCCGCAAGTAAGTATTAGCCTTGATAGCAAAGGCGGCGCGAAAATGAATGCTTTCACTAAGCGTGCTATTGGCAAGCGTATGGCGACGGTATTTATAGAGTATAAGCCCTCTGGTAAAACAGACGAAAACGGTAAAGCGCTACCACCAATTAAGGTGGAAGAAGTGATCAACGTTGCAACTATACAAGCGCGTCTTGATCGTTCGTTCCGAATCACCGGCATTGATAACCCTGCAGAAGCACATAACTTAAGTTTATTACTACGTGCTGGAGCACTTGTTGCGCCAATTCAAATTGTTGAAGAGCGCACGGTAGGGCCAAGCTTAGGTCAAGAAAATATCGAAGCAGGTATGACGGCGGTTGCTTTAGGCTTCTTGTTTGTACTGATCTTTATGTTAGTTTATTACAAAGGTTTTGGCTTAGTCGCTAATATTGCCTTAGCAGCTAACTTAGTATTGATTGTGGGTGTTATGTCGTTGATCCCAGGCGCTGCACTAACACTGCCAGGTATTGCTGGTATCGTACTAACGGTAGGTATGGCAGTTGATGCCAACGTACTAATATTTGAGCGTATTCGCGAAGAGCTGGCCGATGGACGTAGTCCGCAACAGGCTGTTCATCATGGTTATGATAGTGCTTTTAGTACGATTTTTGATGCCAATATTACCACCTTAATTGCTGCGATTATCTTGTTCGCAGTGGGTACAGGCCCAATTGCTGGTTTCGCAGTGACACTTGCGATAGGTATTATCACCTCAATGTTTACAGCCATTGTTGGTACCCGTGCGGTAATCAACTTATGTATTGGTGGTAAGCGCATTGATAAGCTGTCAATTTAAGGAGCAGATATGCAAATTTTAAAATTAGGCGGCAGAACTTTAGGGTTTATGTCGCTGCGCAAAGTTGCTATGAGCATCTCAACGCTACTTATTTTGGCATCGTTCGCATCGTTCTTCGTTAAAGGTTTAAACTTTGGCTTAGATTTTACGGGCGGTACTGCTGTAGAAGTAGGTTTTGCACAACCAGCAGACTTAAAGAAAGTACGTTCAGTGTTAGCTGAAAATGGTTTTGCAGATGCATCAGTACAATTGTTCGGTTCAAGCCAAGAGATTTTGGTTCGCTTAGCACCGCGTGGTGATGATGTTAAAGCCGAAGTAATTGGTAACCAAGTAATCGATGCACTTAAAAAAGCCGATGATAGCGTAGTAATGCGTCGAATTGAGTTTGTTGGCCCAAGTGTAGGTGAAGATTTAAAAGAGCAGGGTGGCCTTGCCATGTTAACTGCGCTTATTTGTATCTTGATCTATGTGGCATTTCGCTTTGAGTGGCGTTTTGCGGTAGGCGCAGTGTCGGCACTTTTACACGATGTAATCATTACTTTAGGTTTGTTTTCAGTATTAGGGTTAGAGTTCGACTTAACCATATTGGCGGCAATACTGGCGGTAATAGGTTACTCTCTTAATGATACTATCGTTGTATCTGACCGTATTCGTGAGAACTTCCGCAAAGTGCGTATCGACGATACTGTTGAGATCATTGATATTTCATTAACGCAAACACTTAACCGTACTCTAGTAACTTCAATTACCACTATTTTAGTATTAATCGCCTTGTTTGCTTGGGGTGGTCAAACTATTCATGGTTTTGCTACAGCGCTGTTATTTGGTGTGTTTATTGGTACTTATTCTTCGATTTATGTTGCTAGTGCCGTTGCGATTGCGATGGGCGTAAGTAAAGAAGACTTAATACCAGAAGTTATCGAAAAAGAAGGCGCAGATTTAGACGCTATGCCATAGGTATAAATCTAAGTTTACGTTTAAAAAACCGCTCATTGAGCGGTTTTTTGCTTTTAAGTGTTTGTGTCGCCTACGAGAGTATAGAGTTACTTTGGTGCTTAATAACTTGTAGGCGAGTGGCTTGCCACCGCGCTGTTAAAAATATTCTAATGTCTTCTCTTTGTGCAAAATATTTTTAGTTATTCATTCGCAAAGAGGTTAAGAGACGCGCGTCAGCAAGCTTAACGCCTACGGGAGTTTAAAGTTACTTTGGTGCTTAATAACTTGTAGGCGAGTGGCTTGCCACCGCGCTATTAAAAATATTCTAATGTCTTCTCTTTGTGCAAAATATTTTTAGTTATTCATATTCGCAAAGAGGTTAAAAGACGCGCGTCAGCAAGCTTAATGCCTACGGGAGTTTAAAGTTACTTTGGTGCTTAATAACTTGTAGGCGAGTGGCTTGCCTACGCGAAAGGTTTTTCACAACTCTCTGTCTAACTGGTGAATTTAAAATTGCGCGATGTACCTTGGTCAAGTAATTCCGCCTACGGGTTTGCTGCGGTGTTTGAATTTACGTAGGCGCGGGTTTATGCCGCGTGACTCAAATGTCTTCTCTTTGTGAAAAATATTTTAAGTTTTTCATTCACAAAGAGGTAAAGGAAGGTAATAGGGTTGGGCTTAACCTTACTTTCTCTGTGTTGCGCGAAGCGCCTCGGTGTCCTCTGTGGTGCAAATTGTTTAAATGATTAATTCACCACAGAGGGCACAGAGCTCACAGAGGAAGAGATTAAAGAGATAAAGTTAAAGGTGCTAGGGTTTTGGAAGCCTGCGGGTTGGCTCGGTGTAAGGCTATATGTAAGCGGGGCTTTATCATGGCGAATTTTAATTATTGCTATTTATGAAATTAAATATTTCCTATAATAGTAATTATTGATTAAGTATTGATGTAACCAACTAATGTTAAAGCAACTTGTAGTCGCTAGTAGTCTAATTATTGTTAGCGGATGTGATGACAACGTTAAACCTAAGCAATCAAAGGCTGCTGTACAACCTTATCAATTAACAACACTTGAGCATTACCAGCATCAAGCTAACAACTTACTTCGCAGTATTAGAGTGCAAAAAGATGCGGCTAATTTAGAAACTCAATCTGCTGATTTAGTCGCGCTATCGCAGACTATCCTCAGTGACTTGATAGTTGATTATCCACAATGTGCTGAATACTTAAATGCGCTTATTGCTGTTGCTGATTTGCTCCCGTCATTGCCCCTAGAAGAAATTGAAAGTGGTTATCATAGCGATGGTAAGCTACCTAAGTTTGACGAGCCCATCTGTTATCACGGTAAGGATTTATTGGTTCATCCTGCGACTGTACAAGCGATTGCTCGTTCAGGATTTGTTGATCAACAAGCTTATGAATATGCGGAACTTGAGATTATTGAGGTAATTGCTCATTTTGATCAGGTTGAACAAGTATTAAAGTAAATAGCTTAAACTCAATTGCCATAAAATTGTCATACCAGCTTGCTACTTTAACTGCCTCTTAATGAAGTAATGGGTTATTGATAAGTGAGTGCTCAGCTAAGTATATTAGACAATATATTGCGAAATAGTGAAATAACGACACTGTTTCAACCCATCTTTGATATCGCTGGGCAGCAAATATTAGGTTACGAAGCATTAAGTCGCGGTCCTAAAAATTGTGCATTAGAGATGCCAAATACGCTTTTTAGTGCTGCAATTGTGCACGATAAAATCTCAGAGCTTGAGTTGCTATGCCGTTCAAAAGCGATCGAAAATTTTGTAAGGTTAAAACTACAAGGCAAATTATTCTTAAATGTAAGCCCTAAAACCTTACTGGATCCTTGTCATCCGAAAGGCGAAACATTACACCTAATTAAGCAGTTTGGTTTGGCCGCTAATAGAGTGGTGATTGAAGTTACCGAACAAGAAAAGGTCGATGATGGCTTTTTATTGCTGAAAACAATTGCTCATTATCGCCAGCTCGGTTTTTCGATTGCCATCGATGATTTAGGTGCAGGCTACTCAGGATTAAAGCAATGGTCAGAATTATGTCCTGACTATGTGAAAATTGATCGTTATTTTATTGACCATTGTGATGAAAGCGTGGTTAAAAAAGAATTTTTAAAATCAATTATAGAGTTAGCGAAAGTTACCAAAACAGCCGTGATAGCAGAGGGCATAGAGCGGGTTGAAGAACTAAGTTTACTTGAAGGGCTAGGCATTGTGAATGCGCAAGGCTTTTTGCTGGAACGACCAAGTTTAAAGCCTAGTTTAGCGTTTGACTCAGCTCAATTACAGCAATTAAGTTTTACTCCACTTACCAATCAGTTTGAGCAATCAATGGCGATAGGTTGGCTAGCAATCGAACAAGCCTCCATCGACAGTCATACCCGTTGTAAAGATGCGCATAATATTTTTGAAAAAGATAAATCGATTATCAGTCTTGCGGTTGTAGACGAAAACTTACAGCCGATAGGCTTATTACACAAAGATCAACTGACAGAAGTATTTGCGGCTCCTTATGGCCATGCTTTATACGACAAACAACCGGTTACGGCACTAATGCATAAGCAACCCTTGGTAGTTGATGAAAATCAGCTACTTGATACTGTTAGTCAGCAAATTACCGAAAATGATTTTGATATTCGCCGTCATATTGTGATCACTCGCACTGAGCAGTACTTAGGGCTCGCGCCACTGCGGGATATTTTAAAACATATTACGGAAGAGAAAATTCGTCATGCTCAGCATGCTAATCCACTTACGATGCTGCCGGGGAATGTTGCAATTAACGAAGCAATTGAGCATAGATTAAGAGCCAAACACAGCTTTGCATTAGCCTATATTGATTTAAACCACTTTAAGCAGTTCAACGATTTATATGGTTACGCCAGTGGTGATAGTGTCATCAAATTATTGGCCGATGTCACCACCCAAGCTTGTAGTAATGTGCCCAGTTTTGTTGGTCATATTGGTGGCGATGATTTTATGGTGGTCTTTGATGGTGATGATGCGGCTACAGTATGTAACAACATAATAACTGAGTTTGAGCTGAAATCTCGTGCATTCTTTACGCCAGAGCATATTGCCAGTGGTGGTTATTGGGCAACTAATCGTGAAGGTGAAAAGCAATTTGTACCTTTACTTACTTTATCGATTGGCGTTGTTGAACCCGATCTAGAGCAGTGTACTAACAGTCATCAAATTGCTGCATTGGCAACAGATGCTAAAAAAGAAGCAAAACGTTATCGCCACAGCTATCTATTTTTATGTAAACGACGTGGCCCTGCTTTGGCGGTTGTACGTTTAACTCCTGAGAAACAAGTCATATAAAATAACGTTAAGTAGGGCTGTTTTTCTTGAGTATTTATTGCTCAGCGTGTAGCTTTACTAAAACACTAGAAAATAATAAATATGACTAGGTATTTCTTTTCACTCATCTCGCTCTCGGTACTTATTGTTAGTACCGTATACAGTGCTAAAACTGCAGCAAAAGAAACGGTCACAATCGCTCAAGAACCTCGAACATTATATAAACGAGATGCATACTTAAAAGAGTTACTGCAACGTGCGCTTGATGCCGCTAATTATTCAGCCCAGTTAGAATCTGTCGTGGTACACCCTCACCAACAGCGAGCGCTCATATCCCTTGCCGATAATAGCGTTGACCTATATTGGAGTATGACCAGCCCCGAACGCGAAACCTTAGCAATACCGATAAAAGTGCCGTTATTTAAAGGTTATATTGGTAAGCGAGCCTTAGTAACTAGGCAGTCGTTTCTTAATCGCTTTGTTGATATCAAGAGCAAAGAGCAACTAAAAGGGTTTACTGCAATTCAAGGGCATGACTGGCCAGATACCAAAATATTGGCACATAATGATTTATCAGTACGGCCGTTTGCAAATTATCAAGCGATGTTTAATATCGTTTTGACCGGACGAGTTGATTACTTTCCTCGCTCCTTCATAGAAGTAAGCTCAGAGTTAAAAGAAGTTAATAAGCAAGCGCTGGTTATTGTGCCAAATTTATATATTAGCTACCCGAGTGCTTTTTATTACTTTGTGGCCAAACACAAGCCAGAACTGGCAAAAACGCTCAGCGATGGCTTAGCTATTATGCAAAAGAACGGTAGTTTTGATGAGCTATTTAATCAGTATTTTGGCGATGATTTAAAGGCCTTGCCATTTGATCCGCAGAACACTGTTGAGATCAAATTAGAGAACCCTTATTTTAATCATTAAAAAAGGAGCCTAGGCTCCTTTTAGTATCGATCTGAGTATAACTTGCTATTAGCGAAGTAACGCTTCAGTTAATACTGGGCGAATTTCACGGATCATCGCTTGTGTTAATTTCGGTGCGCCACAGATAATATTACCGCTGTGAGCGTAATTATTACCACCGGCAAAATCTACAACCATACCGCCAGCTTCTTTAACCATTAGTTCACCTGCAGCTGAGTTCCATGGTTTCAAACCAATTTCAAAGAAACCATCAACACGGCCAGCTGCCACGTATGCCATGTCTAGTGCAGAACAACCGGCACGGCGAATATCAGCAGTGTGAACAAACAATGCTTTGAATGCTTCAGTATACGCATCCATATGGTGTTTGTTTTTGAATGGGAAACCAGTGGCAAGAACAGTACCAGAAAGAACGGTAGTTTTACTTACACGAAGACGTTTGCTATTTAGCTGTGCGCCTTGACCACGAGAAGCGGTGAAAAGCTCGCCACGAATTGGATCGTAGATAACAGCTTGGTCTAGACGACCTTTAACTTTAAGTGCGATAGAAACCGCGTAATGAGGGATGCCTTTGATGAAGTTTGTAGTGCCATCAATAGGATCAACAATCCATTGGTAATCTGCATCTTTACCTACGTGCTCACCTAGCTCTTCACCAACAATAGAGTGAGTAGGGTAAGATTGTAAAATAGTGTCGCGAATTACGGCTTCGGCTTCTTTATCAATATTCGTTACTAAATCATTAGTGCCTTTTTGTTGCACTTCAACTTTTGATAAATCTTCGCCAGCGCGAAGTAAAATTTTGCCTGCGTTACGCGCAGCGCGAACCGCAATGTTTAACATTGGATGCATGGTATTACCTTTGGGTTGTAAAAGAACGTGTATATATTTCTATATATTTCAGCCGGCGTATTCTAGCGATTTTTGACACAAAGTAAACAATAAACCCCAAAAATTTTTGAGTGTTTTTTGTACTGGATTGAGTTGCAAGGTAAAAATTACAAGACAAAAGCCAGCATTGATCGTTGATACATAAAACTTCCCATATTTATTACCTAGAACCTAGAACCTAGAATCTTTGCTGCTTACAGCTTTTCTCTATGTTATAATTCGCGCAATTTTTTGGTATGAGTTAAACAGTAATGATCTTAGATGACATCCGCATTGTTTTAGTAAACACCTCGCATTCAGGTAACATCGGCTCAGCGGCGCGCGCGATGAAAACCATGGGCTTATCAAAACTGTATTTAGTTGATCCAGCGTGTGAAGTTGATAGCCACGCCAGCGCATTAGCGGCCGGTGCAACTGATGTGCTAGGTAATGCGGTAATCGTTGACACAGTTGCTGAAGCGATTGCAGGTTGTGCTCTAACTATTGGTACTAGCGCCCGTTCACGTACTTTATCGTGGCCTATGGTGGAACCACGTGAATGTGGTGAGAAGCTAGTTGCCGAAGCTGTTACTGGTCCTGTAGCATTAGTTTTTGGCCGCGAAAACAGTGGTTTAAGTAATGAAGAACTGCAACTGTGCAACTACCATGTGTGTATTCCGGCTAATCCTGAATATAGCTCGCTTAATTTAGCAATGGCTGTGCAGACCTTATGTTACGAAACGCGTATGGCATTTTTAAATCAACAACCAAAAGCCACGCCAGTAGATGATGCTGTGTATCCAAGCTCAAAACAAACCGAGTTATTTTACGAACACTTAGAACAAACCTTACTGGAAACAGGCTTTATTATTAAGCAGCATCCGGGCATGGTAATGACTAAGCTACGTCGTTTATTTAACCGTGCACGCCCAGAAGATGCAGAGCTAAATATCTTGCGCGGTATTTTAACCTCAATAAATAAGTCTACTAAATAAGCGAAAGTTATAAGACTATTTGCCGCTAATACTTGACTAAATTACTCAGGTAATTACAATGAACACAGTACTTGACTAAAACAGTCGGGTATTGAAGTTAATTGAGGGGCTAGGAAGATATAGGCACTAGGAATAGCTTGACTAGAATCGAGCTATATAAACTTTGTAGAACCTAGAACCTAGAACCTAGA
>NZ_JACJDM010000042.1:0-43074 GCF_014163545.1 Pseudoalteromonas sp. SR45-6 | reverse complement strand
TCGCTTTATAAGCACAAGTGAAGTGACTTTATTTATCAGGCTGAGGTCGTTAAACTAGCAGCCTTAAACTAATCGTTAAGCGCTAAATAAACAGTAAAGGTTATGCAATGAGTTTTGAGAATCCCGATCACCAATTAGATGCCATTGGCCTACGCTGTCCGGAGCCTGTAATGATGATCAGAAGCGCGGTACGTAAAATGGAAAATGGCGAAACTTTATTAATTATTGCCGACGACCCATCCACCACCCGTGATATCCCCAGTTTCTGCCGCTTTATGGATCACACATTGTTAGAAAAGGAAGTGGATGCAGTACCGTATCGATATTTAGTGAAAAAAGGGCTATAAATCAATAATTAACCATAATTAAAACATTCATTAATCCCAGTAAAAGTTTATTTTCAGCTGCCACTGAAACTCTGTTGCATGTTTATAACCAAATCGTATATCGAAATCTTGATTGATAGGCACTGATAGCTCGATGTTAGTTGCAATACCGCTTAACTGTTGGTGATAAAACTTCTCAATTGATGTTCTTAGTTTTAAATTAGAAGTTACAGTCGTTAAAAATCCTAGCTCTATTGAAGTATCCAGCCATTGTTGGGTGCTTTGTAATTCACCAGCATAACCATTAATCATACCGTACACTAGCGACTGATTAGCATTTAATAACCATGACTTTCCAACTCCTGCCATGGCAAA
Source organism: Pseudoalteromonas sp. SR45-6 (assembly GCF_014163545.1). Classification (NCBI taxonomy): domain Bacteria; kingdom Pseudomonadati; phylum Pseudomonadota; class Gammaproteobacteria; order Alteromonadales; family Pseudoalteromonadaceae; genus Pseudoalteromonas; species Pseudoalteromonas sp. SR45-6. Next base: position 42,373 of record NZ_JACJDM010000042.1, on the reverse strand, counting down.
TGTACTTGAGCAACTAAAGCACTGGCTGCGATTTCTTTCATAACCTACATTTATCTGCCATGCCCAACCGCCTTCATTTGGCCACTGGCTATAGGCTGGGTTAAATGATTCTAGATCTAAAAGATGTAATTTTTCTAGATATAACTGCGAATCAAATAAAGCAACTTCAACATCCAACATCTCTAAATTAGAGTAAGGAACTCTGGCAATATCAGAAGCTAATGAATCAAAATAACTTAATCTGAAACCTAAATTTAGACTTTGTTCATTTTTATACACAGTCGAAGAAATAGATATATTTGAGGGTTTCTGAGCTGAATGCGGTGCATGTTTATCATAATTAATAAAAGAGGTTTCTTTACCTGGAGGTAGGACTAAACGAGCTTTAATAAGAGCTTTTTTTAACTTTTCAATGTGTTCAACATCATATTTTTTTATTTGTTGCAACTGAACAAACTCAAAAAGAGTTTCAATAATTCGTTTTTTAGTTACCACATCTAGATTTGTAAATGTCGGCTCAAAAAGTATATTTTGCGAATGATAAATAGCTAAAGCCAGCTTGGAGTCTTTCGCTGAAAGATTGTTTTCATATTGATGAAAAACACTACTTCTTGAAGGAGTAAACTCAATCTGTTTTACTAGCTTTTCGTTATTATATTGAGCACTATTTAAGCGAGAAAAAATAGTCGCAGGAATAACCCAAGGCGAAAGCTCATTCGTTAACTGCTCCCCTATAATTAATTCAACAACCCTTGCGATATGAAATGCACAGTTTTCATCCGCAAAATAGTAAGAATACTTAGCCCCCATAATTTCCCATAAATGATTAGTTAAAAAGAGGACGTCTTCTTGGCTAAAGTTAAGCTTATATTCCCATATATCTCTCAGCTCTATTTCACCATAGTTATGTTGATGACGGTAAAATAGTTGATCAGAAAAACCGGCCTCGTAACCGCCAAATAGCCCTTTCGTAATATAGACCAAACCGTTTTCATTATCAGGAACTAGTGCGCCATAATTTAAGCTATAATCTAGTAACTTATTGTGCTCTGGCGTTGATCTATTTAGCTTTAAAAGCATATGACCATAAAGCGAAGCCGGATTACTCATATACCCTGAAGCAAAGACTAAACTTACAGAGTGAATCGGTTGTTTATCTCTCCACTCTATAAGTTCGATGCATTCAACCTTTGGCTCTGAGAATTCAAGCCCTTGTGATAGTAACCACTGATATCTAGCAGGATATTTGCATTGCATTTGTGCGTCTTTATTAAATGCATCAATCGTTGCTTTTAACTCGGATGAAGGGTTATTTTTGCCATTTTTTGAGATAAAAAATGAATCACTCTCAATATAACTTTGAGGAGCTGATGCGTTTTTATAATGCCCTAATTTCAACCAGGTTGGATGCTCGGAAAGTGAGCTAGATGAATAAGATGAAAACGTAGCAAACAGTGCTAGTGCTGGTAAGTATTTGATTGTAGTCATAAGTATGAGTAGGTGCTGACACCTACTCTATTAACAGTTAAATAACTGGGCAAGTAGCTGCAAACTGTGTTGTCACTTTGCTTTCAACAATTGCATATAATGCTTGAGGGTCTTGAGCAGGTTTAGTCGCAAAATCGCTACGGATAGCATTTACAATTTGACCATGAGAACTAGCGTCACAACCACGCACATTTAACATTGCAGTAACATACTCACCTTCACCTTCAGCAATTTCTTGCTCAAGTACAGGGAATGTTTGTTGAATAAATAGAGCTGTTTTTGCACCTGCGCCTTCACAGCTACCTACAGATGATATATTTGAAGATACTGCTGTAGTACCTAAATCCCAAATAATATTTGAAATTGCTGCTGCGGTTCCATTCTCTGGGAATATCATTGCGCCGATACCACAATCCTGCCAAGGGTTAACGCCCTCTTTAGCCTGTAATGGAGCAGCTATAAAAGCCCCCGCTAAAACAACTGCTGTTACTGTAGTTTTTAACATCTGTAATCCTATTTTAATTTTTTTTATTCATATAAACGAGCAGAGTATAGTGATATCGAGCTCTTTATAGATTTAAAAGAAGTTTTGATATAATACTCAAAAATGATTGACTACGATTAACGCAAAAAATCAATAACAATATTAACAGGATGTAATTACTTTTGTAAATATAATCAGTGTACTCAAACCTAAATCTCTACTCTCACTTCTTTGTTATTGTTACTTTTGGCTGATCGTTATTATGATAATCGATACTAACGATGTAGCTGCCTTTAATTGCTGGTGTGAAGCTAAAGTAATTATAGGTAGTATTGCAATCTGCTTTGACGCTTTGCCCTAACGTCAGTGATTGACCGGTTGGATCTTGTTCACTGAATCCGCAATTATAACCTGCGCTCCAATCCATATCGGCAATTTTAAATTCATACACTTTACCCGGTGTTGAAAACTTTACTTGTGCTTGATAAAGCGCAGGCGCGACTTGAGTAAATTCATATTGCGTTTCTGCATCCCATAAATTGAAGTCACCGCGGAGGTACATTGTACGGTCAAGTTCTTGGCCTGGCAGTACATCGCTAAGATCTGGCATTTGTATTTGGCTCGAACAAGCACTCAATAAAGTAACTAGAGCCACTGTTAATATACGTTTCATAGGTATTCCCTCTAATACTAAAAAGCCAGCATAGCTGCTGGCTTTTTAAGCGAAGCTGAATTTATTTCTGTAATACAGAAATATCAGCAATATCTAAAAATAGACCACTCAGTTGACTTAGTAATGCTAAACGGTTTTGCTTAACGGCTTCATCGTCTGCCATTACCATCACGTTGTCGAAGAAGTTATCAACACTTTCACGAATACCAGCAAGCTGGGCAAGCGCTTCTTGATAGTCGCCAGCGGCGTATAACGGCGCTAATTCAGTGGCAAACTTAGCAACTTGTGCCGCTAATGCCTTTTCGGCATCATCGTTTAATAAGCTCTCGTCAACAGTGCCTTGCGTTGTAATATCATTTTTAGCCAGAATATTACTTACCCGTTTATTAGCTGCTGCAAGCGCTTCTGCGGCGTCTAATGTACGGAAGTGACTAACCGCTTTAACACGACGGTCAAAATCAACAGGCTTAGTTGGGCGACGCACTAGTACTGCTTGAATAACGTCTACTTCAATGCCTTCGTCTTGATACCAAGCGCGGAAACGCCCTAGCATAAATTCAAATACATCGGCTGATACATTTAAGTTAGTTAGCTTATCGCCAAACAGGGTTTGTGATTTTGCGACTAGATCTAAAATATCAAGTGGTAGTTCTTTTTCTACCATGATACGCAGCGCACCAATGGCAGCACGACGAAGCGCAAATGGATCTTTATCACCCTTTGGTGCTTGGCCAATACCAAAAATACCTACCAGTGTATCGAACTTATCGGCAATCGCTACTGCGCAGCTAATTAAGTTTGTAGGTAAATTATCACCGGCAAAACGCGGCATGTATTGCTCGTTTTGGGCAATGGCAACATCTTCGGCTTCACCGTCATGGCGTGCATAGTGCATCCCCATCACACCTTGTACGTCAGTAAACTCCATCACCATTTCGGTCATTAGATCGGTTTTACTTAATAAACCAGCACGCTTAGCAAGTGTTTTATCGGCACCTAATTGCTCAGCAATGTAACCAGCAAGTTCACTAATACGCTCTGACTTATCTTTAAGCGTACCTAATTGCTGTTGGAACAATACGCTATTAAGTGACTCTAACCGGCTTTCAAGAGTTTTCTTTTTATCTGTTTCAAAGAAGAACTGCGCGTCAGCTAAACGCGGGCGCACTACTTTCTCGTTACCAGCAATAACTACGCTTGGGTTTTTACTTTCGATGTTTGAAACAAACAAAAACTTATTAAGTAGCTTGCCGTCTTGATCAAGTAATGGGAAGTATTTTTGATCGTCTTTCATAGTGTAGATCAGCGCTTCGGCTGGTACATCTAAAAACGCTTCTTCAAATGTTGCAGTAAGAGTTACTGGCCATTCAACCAATGAAGTTACTTCTTCAAGTAAATCTTCATCCATAGCTACTACTGCATTAACGGCTGTTGCTGCAGCTTCGATTTGGCTACGAATTTGTGCTTTACGCTGCTGGTAATCAGCAACAACATGTGCTGACTTAAGCACCTCAAAAACATCATCAGCGTGTTTGATTGTGATTTTTTCTGGATGATGAAAACGATGGCCTTGCAGTTGGTTACCCACTGCTTTACCAAGGACTTCGCCTTCAATTAGCTGATTGCCAAACAAAATAGTTGCGGTATGAACAGGACGAATAAATTGTGTTTTATTCGCCCCCCAACGCATTGGTTTAGGAATAGGAAGTTTAGCTAACGCTTTATTTACCGCATCAGCCATCAAGGCTGTGGTTTCTTTGCCTGCTACTTTAGCAATGTGTAACAACCATGCACCTTTATCGGTCTCGAGTGTTTGCGCTTCACTTACTTCAATACCACAACCACGAGCCCAACCCATTGCAGCTTTGGTCGGCTTGCCATCGGCATCAAATGCAGCCTTCGTTGCTGGACCACGTTTTTCTACTTCTTTGTCTTGTTGCTGAGCTTCAAGTGCTGTTACTTGTAAACCTAAGCGACGAGGAGATGCATACCAGCTTACGCCTTGGTGATTAAGCTCTAGGCTCTCAAGCTCTGCTGTCAGATTTGCAGCAAATGCTTCGGCAAGTTTACGCAATGATTTTGGTGGCAACTCTTCGGTGCCAATTTCTACTAATAAATTTTGTGCTGACATGCTTACTTATCCTTACACAACGGGAAACCAAGCGCTTCGCGTTTGTCATAATAACTTTGTGCACACGCTTTAGATAATGCACGAACGCGCAAGATATAACGTTGGCGCTCTGTCACCGAAATAGCGTGACGTGCATCCAATAAGTTAAATGCGTGTGATGCTTTCATTACTTGCTCATAAGCAGGTAATGGTAAGCTTGCTTCAATTAGCTTTTGGCTCTCAGCTTCGCATTTATCAAACTGGGCAAATAAATCTTCAACATTTGCATGCTCAAAGTTATAAGTTGATTGCTCAACTTCGTTCTGATGGAATACATCACCGTAAGTAACACGGCCCATTGGGCCATCAGCCCATACTAGATCGTAGATGCTATCTACGCCTTGAATGTACATAGCTAAACGCTCAAGACCATAAGTGATCTCACCAGTAACAGGAGAGCACTCTAAGCCCCCTACTTGTTGGAAGTAGGTAAACTGGGTTACTTCCATACCGTTTAACCAGATCTCCCAACCAAGACCCCATGCGCCTAGCGTAGGTGATTCCCAGTTGTCTTCAACGAAGCGTACTTCGTCAGTAAGGGTATCAATGCCAACAGCCGCTAATGAGCCTAAATATAGCTCCTGGATGTTATCTGGTGATGGTTTTAATACGACTTGGAACTGGTAGTAATGTTGCAGGCGATTTGGATTCTCACCATAACGGCCATCGGTAGGACGACGACACGGTTGCACATACGCGCTCGACATTGGCTCAGGACCAATAGACTTTAAAAATGTTTGCGGATGAAATGTGCCTGCACCAACTTCCATATCAAGTGGCTGAATAATGACACAGCCTTGCTGTGCCCAGTAATCCTGTAAAGCCAGGATCAAACCTTGAAAGGTTTTAACGTCATATTTTTGCATATTTGGCTTTTAGTATCTGCTGTGATGTAGCGTGAAAATTACCTTCAGTATACCTTGTGCGTAGTCATGTTTTAAGCAGTTTGTGCAATTGAGAAAATAAAAAAGGAGCCTAAGGCTCCTTTTTTGTAATTACTATAATTTAATTATACGTCTAAGTTAACTACACGTAGTGCATTCGTTTCTATGAACTCACGACGCGGCTCAACTTGGTCACCCATCAAGGTTGCGAATAATTGGTCTGCACCAACAGCATCTTCAATGGTTACTTGTAACATGCGACGCGCTGAAGGATCCATGGTAGTTTCCCACAGCTGACTTGGATTCATCTCACCTAGCCCTTTATAGCGCTGGATATATAGCCCACGCTTAGATTCTGCGATCAACCATTCCAATGCATCCACAAAGTTATCAACAGCTAGTGTCTTCTCACCACGTTGAATATAAGCACCTTCACTTAAGATATTGGCAATGTTAGTACCAGTTACTGCGATGCGTTTATAATCACGTGAAGAGATAAAATCATGGCTCAGTACGTGTGCCTTATCAACACCGTGTTGGCGAATATTGATAACTGGGTAATATAAGTTACGCTCAGTATCATGCTCTGTTGCAGCAGCGAAGATAGTTGCATCTTCATCACGTGCGACTAAGTCATCGACTAACGTTTTGGTCCACTCGATTACTTTAGCTTCATCGGCTAAATCAGTTTCGTTTAGCTCTGTTTGATAGATCAAACGTTCCATCACCGTATTCGGGTATTTACGTTTTAAGCGTTCAATAACTTTAACGGTGTTTTGATAATCATGAACGATAGCCTCTAAAGCTTCACCTTCAAGTGCAGATGCATCAGCACCGGTATAAAGTGCGGCACCATTTAATGCTAATGAAGTTAGGTATTCGACAAGTGCTGGATCATCTTTAATATAGCGCTCTTGTTTACCTTTTTTCACTTTATAAAGTGGTGGTTGAGCAATATAGATATAACCACGTTCAACTATTTCTGGCATTTGACGGTAGAAAAAGGTCAATAGTAACGTACGAATGTGCGAACCATCGACGTCAGCATCGGTCATGATAATGATGCGGTGATAGCGTAATTTTTCAGGGTTATACTCATCGCGACCAATACCACAACCAAGGGCTGTAATTAACGTGGCAACTTCTTGTGAAGATAACATCTTATCAAAACGCGCTTTCTCTACGTTTAGTATTTTACCTTTAAGCGGAAGAATCGCTTGATTCTTACGGTTACGACCCTGCTTAGCTGATCCGCCAGCAGAGTCCCCTTCCACTATATATAGTTCAGACAGGGCTGGATCTTTTTCTTGGCAATCCGCTAACTTACCAGGTAAACCTGCTAAGTCCATTGCGCCTTTACGACGAGTCATTTCACGGGCTTTACGCGCCGCTTCACGAGCACGAGAAGCATCAATGATTTTACCAACAACTATTTTTGCGTCTACTGGATTTTCTAATAAGAATTCAGTGAATTTCTCAGCCATTGCCTGTTCTACAGCTGATTTAACTTCGCTTGAAACTAGCTTATCTTTGGTTTGTGATGAGAACTTAGGATCAGGAACTTTAACACTAACAACTGCAGTTAAGCCTTCACGGGCATCATCGCCTGTTGCATTACTGGTTGTTTTAGCTTTTTTGTTAAAGCCTTCTTTTTCCATATAGTTGTTAAGTGTACGAGTTAGCGCAGATCTAAAACCGGCTAAGTGAGTACCACCATCACGTTGTGGAATGTTGTTTGTAAAACAGTAAATGTTTTCTTGGTAAGCATCATTCCACTGCATTGATACTTCAACGCTAATACCATCTTCTTCACGTTCATGAGTAAAGTGGAATACACCTTTATGAATAGGTGTTTTATTACGGTTTAAATACTCAACGAAGGCACGAATACCCCCTTCATATTTAAAGTGGTCAGTTTTATTTTCTTCGCGTTCATCATTTAAAATAATACTCACACCTGAATTCAGGAATGATAACTCGCGTAAGCGCTTAGCTAAAATATCGTAATGGAAATCTAAGTTTGTGAAAGTCTCACCACTTGGCCAAAAACGAAGTTCAGTACCTGTGGTTTCTGATTCGCCAATTACAGCTAGTGGCGCATCAGGAACACCCATAGTGTAAAATTGCTCATGTAGCTTGCCTTCACGACGAACCGTTAGCTTTAATTTTTCTGAAAGCGCATTTACTACTGAAACACCAACACCGTGTAAGCCGCCTGATACTTTATATGAGTTATCATCAAACTTACCACCAGCATGTAGTACAGTCATAATTACTTCAGCAGCTGACACGCCTTCTTCTTCATGAATTGAAGTTGGAATACCACGGCCGTTATCTCGAACAGAGACAGAACCATCTAAATGAATTGTGACATAGATGTCATCACAGTGACCTGCTAAGGCTTCATCGATAGAGTTATCAACGACCTCAAACACCATATGGTGTAAGCCTGTGCCATCATCGGTGTCCCCTATATACATTCCAGGACGCTTTCTTACTGCGTCTAATCCTTTTAGTACTTTAATACTCGACGAATCGTAATTCTCAGACATGGTTAATCCCACTTATCTTGTTATTAGGTTGCCATGTTTCACGTGGAACATTTGTAGTTCTCGTTGCATGGGTTCCACCACAGCAGAAATACTTTCAGATTGAATTGTAGAGATAAATATTTGAGAGCTACAGTGCGACAATAACTGTCCTACTTTCTCTTTCGTATCTTCCCCTAACTCTGAAGGTAGATCATCTATTAGCAATATTGATTGCTTTTCTGTCTCTGACTCAATCAAACTATTTTGCGTTACTTTTAACGCATAAAGCAATAGCTTCAATTGACCGCGTGAAAAGGTGTTTTCCACACTATTGCCAGCGACACTAAAACTGAAATCAGCTTTATGCGGCCCTTTATTTGTAAAACCTTGGCGACTATCACGCTCAAAGCTTTGTTCGAGAGCGTCGGCTAGAGATTCATTTTCTTTCCAACCAGCATAAAAACTTATTTCTAAATCGCGTATAAGCGTTAATTCTGCACACATTTTATCAAAAAATTGCTGCTTAAACCTACTTATATACGCAATTCGTAAATTATTTATTTGGTCAGCCAGTCTAACAAATTCTTTATCCCAAAACTTGATTTGATCAAAATAATTCTTAGGCTTACTTTTCAATAATGCATTACGTTGCTTTAATACTTTATTGAAAGATTGCCACAAATAAAAAAAGTCTTGTTCCACGTGGAACAATCCTAAATCTAAAAATTTTCGGCGTTCTTTTGGACCTCCAAAAAACAACGAATAGCTTTCAGGGGTGATCACTTGTACTGGCATTAACTGGGCAAGTTCAGACACTCGACGACTAGACTTACCCTGTATTTTTAATTCTGTCTCACCACTTAAAGTCTTACTAATACCGATTGGAATTGATAAGTTATAAAGTGATTTACGACCATGAATGGTGAATTTTTCTTTATGGTGCGTAATGATACTTTTGTGTTTTGGGGTGCGGAAAGACTTGCCATGAGAAAGGTAATAAATAGCCTCAAGAAGGCTGGTTTTGCCACTGCCATTTTCACCATAAATTATGTTAATACCATTCACTGGCTCTACAGTGAGTGCCTCAATATTCCGAAAATTATTGAGGCTCAAATGACTTAAACTCATAGTGCCTTATAAGCGCATTGGCATAACAACGTACATGGCTTCTTCATCGCCAGCACCTTCTATCAATGCACTACTATTTGAATCAGCAAGCGTAAATAAAACGTCTTCTGTTTTTAATGTATTTAATACATCTAAAACATACGATACGTTAAAGCCAATTTCTAAGTCATCACCTTGATAGCTCACTTCAACCACTTCCTCAGCTTGCTCTTGCTCTGGGTTGTTGGCGGTAATTTTTAATAGTCCGTTCGATAAGTTTAACCGTACACCTCTAAACTTCTCGTTCGATAAAATAGATACCCGTTGAAACGCACTGCGTAACCATTCACGATTTGCGGTAATCACTTTATCACCACCACGTGGCAATACTCGGCGGTAATCAGGAAAACGTCCATCAACTAATTTACTCGTAAAAGTAAACTCTGTATCTAAAATACGAATATGATTTGCACCAAATTGAATTGTAACCAACTCATCATCAGCAACCATTAGACGCATAATTTCTTGTACGCCTTTACGCGGAATTATTAGCTGACGTTGAGTATTTAACGATTGCGTTAATTGTTTTTGCGCAATTGCTAAACGGTGACCATCAGTAGCCACTGTTTTTATATCAGTATTATCTACTTCAAACGACATACCATTTAAGTAATAGCGTACGTCTTGATTGGCCATCGAAAAGTGGGTGCTTTCAAGTAACTTTCGCAGTTCTAAGCGCGTTAGTTGAAATTCAACTTCACCATCCCACTGCTCAAGATTAGGAAAGTCTTCCGCAGCGAGTGTAGTTAATGAAAAGCGGCTTTTTCCACTGGTCAGTAATAGTTGGTGATCTTGACTGCTCAACGTTAAATCTGAACCGTCTGGCAGACTTTTACAAATATCGAGTAATTTTTTAGCTGGCAAAGTCAATTTTGCATCAGCGGTATCATCGCCAACAAAAACCTTTGCGACAAGTTCAATTTCAAGGTCTGTGCCTGTCATTGAAAGTTCGCCATTTTCAACCTCTAACAAAACGTTAGATAAGATAGGCAAGGTATGCTTGCGCTCAATTGCGCCAGATACTTGCACCAAAGGTTTTAAAAATTGTTCTCTTGATATAGTTATTTGCATAATAAAGTCAGCCCTAAGATGACAATGTTCTTATTAGGTTTTGATAATCTTCTTTCACTTCGTGGCTTTCATCACGTAGTGATTTAATCTTTCTGCACGCATGCAATACTGTAGTGTGGTCGCGGCCACCAAAGGCATCACCAATTTCAGGTAAGCTGTGATTGGTAAGTTCTTTAGACAATGCCATAGCAACTTGACGAGGTCTTGCGATAGAGCGGCTGCGGCGCTTAGATAGCAGGTCTGAGACGCGAATACGATAATATTCAGCAACCGTACGTTGAATATTGTCTATCGTGACCAGTTTGTCCTGCAAAGCGAGTAAGTCACGTAATGCTTCTTTTACAAAGTCGATCGAAATTGGTCGACCAGTAAAGTTTGCATTAGCAATCACACGATTAAGCGCGCCCTCTAACTCACGCACATTTGAACGTAATTTTTTAGCGATAAAAAAGGCCACTTCGTGAGGTAAATTAATTTTACTCTGCTGGGCTTTTTTCATCAAAATAGCCACTCGCGTTTCAAGCTCTGGCGGCTCAATCGCGATGGTTAAACCCCAACCAAAACGTGATTTAAGGCGATCTTCAACCCCTTCAATCTCTTTTGGATAACGATCTGAGGTTAAAATAATTTGTTGGTTACCTTCAAGTAATGCATTGAAAGTATGAAAGAATTCTTCTTGAGAGCGTTCTTTGTTAGCAAAAAACTGAATATCATCGATCATTAAAGCATCAACACTGCGGTAATAACGCTTAAATTCTTCAATAGCATTATTTTGCAGGGCTTTAACCATATCTTGCACAAAGCGTTCGGAGTGCATATAAACAATTTTTGCATCTGGCTTATTTGCCATAATACCATTGCCAACCGCATGTAATAAATGCGTTTTACCTAAACCCGTTCCACCATATATAAATACCGGGTTAAAGGCTGCACCAGGATTATCCGCAACTTGCGTCGCAGCAGCTTTTGCTAACTGGTTAGATTTACCTTCAACAAAACTATCAAAGGTGTAGTTTTCTTTAATGTTTGATTTGTAACCAGACTTAGGAGCAGGCTCAACCACAGCTTTAGCTGCTTTTGGTTGCTGCTTTGCCGCCGGCTGATTCATCGGGGTCGCAGAGCCAGTTGTTGCAGGCGCGATCACTTGCGCATTGTGGATTGGCTTACTACCTACATCAAAGCGTAACTCTGGCGCTTCATCCTTACAAATCTCAACAAGTAATTCATTAATTCGGTTTAAGTACTTTTCTCTTACCCAATCAAGCACAAAGCGATTAGGTGCATAAATCGTCAGGGTATCTTCGGTACTTTCTGCTTGTAGTGGTCTTACCCACATACTGAACTGCTGCGAAGGCAGTTCATCTTGCAATACATATAAACAACTTTGCCAAACCGACAGATACACAGTTAAACTCCCAAAGACTTAGTATTTATTCCCGGTCATCTTTAGTGGCCGGAAATCATACATTTATTACTATTATTTAGGCAATTTATTAACCCAAGACCGAGTATTATGAATGCACTTTATCCACAAGTACAAGATTGATTTTTTTGAAAAATATGATCTGGCTAAAAAAAACAAGCAAGACGTTGATTTTTAATAGCAATTATTTTTAACTTCAAAGTATGATCATAGCAAAAAAGGGCTTGGATCGCGATCAAATTATGTGATCTATTTTACTTACCCCAAGCTTTTATGCACTTTTTATACAGAGCCTGTGGAAAACTTCTTTAATATAAGGATCCTAGCAGATCCTGCCAACAGATCTATTATCACCCCTCTATTATAAATGCGATTATGGTTGACTTTAAGGCACTTCATCGATAATATCTCGCGCTCGCAATGGCACCTGTGCCAGGATCGCGACCTGCATAGGATGTTTTAACCTTTAACCGATCGGATGGAATTGTTATGAAAAGAACTTTTCAACCTAGCGTTTTAAAACGCAAACGTGCACACGGTTTCCGTGCTCGCATGGCAACTGTAAATGGCCGTAAAGTATTAGCTCGTCGCCGCGCTAAAGGCCGCAAAGTTCTTTCTGCTTAATATATAAGTGGAAGACTTTAACTTTGGCAGGGAGTTACGTCTGTTAACTCCCTCGCATTACTCTCGCATCTTTAATGAACCCGCTCGGGCCGCAACTCCTTTCTTTACCTTATTAGCAAAACCCAATGACCAAGCAAAACCTCGCTTAGGACTCACTGTCGCTAAAAAACGGGTTAAAAAAGCTTGCCAACGAAACCGTATTAAACGTCTTGCTCGCGAAAGTTTTCGTTTAAACCAACACACTATTGATAATGTCGATATTGTGCTGATGGTTAAAAGTGGTATTGATGAACAGTCAAATGAAGAGCTAACTAAACAACTCACTAAATTATGGCGCAAGATTAACGAACGCTGTAAACCTGGTGCACCAAAACCACCGCCGTTTAAAAAACGCCCCAACAAATCGGCTAAATCCAATAAACAGAGCCAATAGCAATAGAATTACATGGTTAATTAAGGTATCTTTAGCTCACCTTTTAATCATGCATTTAAAATTCCATTTTGGGCGTTTAAATTCATGGTATCCATTCACTAAATATTACGCAGAGGCTTGAACATCATGAGGTTACTAAAACCACTTGTTGCTTTTCCTAAGCGCTGTTTAGTGTTATTAATTCGTGGTTATCAAAAGTGGATTAGTCCGCTGTTAGGTCCGCATTGTCGCTTTAATCCAACCTGCTCTAGTTATGCTATTCAAGCAATTAATTTGCATGGATCTGTAAAAGGGAGTTGGTTAGCGGTTAAACGCATATTAAAATGTCATCCTTTACATTCAGGTGGGGATGATCCCGTACCTGAAAAATTAACCCATATTAACCACCAACACGAGAAATAAGAGCTGTTATGGAATCGCAACGCACGTTTTTATTCATCGGCCTGATGCTTGTATCGTTTTTATTGTTCCAAGAGTGGAATAAAGACTACAACGCACCAAAAGTCGATCCTAGTGCCAACACACAAACACTACAAACTAATTCCCCTGACTCTGATGATTATGTTCCATCATCAACCGATGGTGAATTACCTACTGCAGCAACAACCGCGAAACGTTCAGTTATTGAAATTACGACTGACGTATTCAAAGTTAAAATTGACACCCGTGGTGGTGATATTGTTGAAGCTGACTTACTGCAATACGAAGAAACAAAAGGTAGCGAAACGCCTTATATGTTACTTGGTGAGTTTGATGGTAAACAATACTTCTCTCAGAGTGGTTTAATAGGCTTAAATGGCCCAGATGCATCTGCAGAAGGTCGCCCGGTTTATCACACGGAGCAAAAAACATTTGCTTTAACAGGTGACGAACTTCGCGTACCACTTACATTTACTGATAGCAAAGGTGTTAGTTTTACTAAAACGTATGTATTCAAAAAAGGTCAATACGATGTTGCTTTAGAATACTCAGTAAATAACACCACCGCAGAGCCAATTCAAGTACAGCTGTATACGCAAGTAAAACGCACAGTACAAGATAAAGGCAGCTTAGTTGACCAAAACTACTTAGGTGCTGCCTATGGTTCAGCTGAGGAAAAGTACGAGAAATATAGCTTTTCTGATATGGCCGACAAAAACCTTAGCATAAATACCCAAGGTGGTTATATTGCTTTTATTCAGCACTACTTTGTAAGTGCGTGGGTTCCTTCGCAAGAACAGCAAAATACCCTTTACAGCTTAATTGCTAAAGGCAACGCAGCAATTATTGGTGCTAAAGGTGAGCCGATAAATGTACAAGCAAACCAACAAGCAACTCTTGGTGCAACTTACTATATGGGCCCGAAAGAGTCGGATATACTTGAAGCTATTCATCCGAACTTAGATTTAACTGTCGATTACGGTTGGTTATGGTTTATCTCACAGCCGTTATTTATACTATTAAAATGGCTACATAGCATACTAGGTAACTGGGGTGTGGCAATTATCGCCATTACTGTGATTGTTAAATCAGCAATGTACCCACTTACCAAAGCGCAATATACGTCAATGGCTAAGATGCGTGCCCTACAGCCTAAAATGGCTGCATTAAAAGAAAAGTTTGGTGATGACCGTCAAAAATTCGGCCAAGCAACCATGGAAATGTACCGCAAAGAGAAAGTAAACCCTATGGGTGGCTGTTTCCCTATTTTGCTGCAAATGCCAATTTTCTTAGCGCTATTTTATGTATTCTTAGAATCAACAGAACTGCGTCATGCTGAGTTTATTTTTTGGTTAACTGACTTATCTGCGAAAGACCCATACTACGTACTACCAATCTTATTTGGTGCCAGTATGTTTATTACTCAGAAGCTACAACCAATGACGGTAACTGATCCGATGCAACAAAAGATGATGACCTTTATGCCGGTTATCTTCTCAGTGTTCTTCCTTTGGTTCCCATCTGGTCTAGTACTTTACTGGTTAGTATCAAACCTTATCTCTATCGCACAGATGCTGATCATCTATCGCGGTATGGAAAAGCAAGGAATAAAAGTCAGGGGCTAATTTGCTCAGTTACTTAAATTAAGGCGACCATTGGTCGCCTTTTTTATTGCCCGCTATTCGCCAGTCATAACTGCATAGGTTACAATACGCCCATACCATTACTCTTTAAGTTGGCAAACTATTAGCATGATCAATCAAGACACAATTGCAGCACAAGCAACCGCACCTGGTCGTGGTGGCGTTGGTATTATTCGCGTTTCTGGCAGTTTAGTAAAAACCGTCGCCGAACAGATTATTGGTCGTTGCCCTAAGGTGCGTTACGCCGATTACGTGCCATTTAACAGTCTTGCTGGCGAGCAACTTGATCAAGGTATTGCTATTTATTTTGCCGGGCCAAACTCTTTCACTGGCGAAGATGTACTTGAACTACAAGGCCATGGCGGTCCTGTAGTACTGGATATGCTACTTAAAGAAATTAGCCAAATTGAAGGTGTACGATTAGCAAAGCCAGGCGAGTTTTCTGAGCGCGCCTTTATGAACGACAAAATGGACTTAACCCAAGCAGAAGCAATTGCTGACTTAATTAATGCCACTTCAGAACAAGCAGCCAAAAGCGCCTTACAATCACTCCAGGGCGAGTTCTCTAAGCACATTGATACCTTAGTTGAAAAAGTCATTCACTTGCGTATGTACGTTGAAGCGGCCATTGATTTTCCCGATGAGGAAATAGACTTTTTATCTGACGGTAAAGTCTCTGGTGATCTAAATGCCATTATCACCCAGCTAAGCAATGTGACCAATCAAGCAAAACAAGGCAGCATTATGCGTGAAGGTATGCGCGTGGTGATTGCTGGGCGCCCTAACGCAGGCAAATCTAGTTTACTAAATGCACTTGCAGGGCGTGAAGCCGCTATTGTTACTGAAATTGCCGGCACCACCCGTGACGTACTACGAGAACACATTCACATTGATGGCATGCCGCTACATATTATAGATACTGCAGGCCTGCGCGAAAGCCCAGACCGCGTTGAGCAAATAGGCATTGAACGCGCATGGGATGAAATAAAACAAGCCGACCGCGTGTTGTTTATGCTTGATGGCACTGATACCAAAGACACTGACCCACATGCTATTTGGCCAGAGTTTATGGCCAAACTACCTGCCGGTATGGGCGTAACCGTGATCCGAAATAAAGCCGATTTATCGGGTGACGAAGTCGGTATGAGCGAAAACCAGCAATATCCAGTGATCAGCTTAAGTGCTAAAAATGCTGATGGTATAGAGTTAGTTCGTACTCACTTAAAGGCATGTATAGGTTTTCAGGGAGCTACCGAAGGCGGCTTTATGGCCCGTCGTCGTCACTTGGATGCACTCGATAGCGCAGCTCATCATTTACAAACTGGCAAAGACCAATTAGAGATGCATATTGCCGGTGAGATCCTAGCTGAAGAACTACGTTTAACACAAAACTACTTAAACGAGATCACCGGTGAATTTACCTCTGACGATCTACTTGGCAAAATTTTCAGCTCATTTTGTATCGGTAAATAATTAAAAACTAAGGGTGCTTATATAAGCACTCTTAATCCCCTTCAAAAACCAGTATATTATTATACCAATCGACTTAAATATTTAACCATTCTAGCGAGCTACATAAAGCGCTAACTGCGTTATAATTTTTTCAATTAGAACAACTACATGTCAAAATTTACGCCTTGTTATCACTGTATTTATCTGTCGCTATAAATGGTCAGTAACTTTACACGATTGGTATTAGCTGTATTCAATAAAAAATACAAGTCGTTATTTAACCAACCGCTCTAAATTATCCGTCGCTATCACTGCCTTTTAGGTTTTTACAACGAGCTTAAAATTTACGTTCAGTGCCGAACTTGGCCAGCGTAGTCACCGTAATCTTTTTATAGTCATAATGAAATTCACTTTTGAGATCATTATGAATAAATACCAAACCTTTCATCAATTACATAAACAAGAGCAATTATTTTTATTACCAAATGCGTGGGATCCATTAAGCGCTCGTATATTAGCTGATGCTGGTTTTGCTGCTATCGCCACAACAAGTTGGGGGATGGCCCAATCTAGAGGTCAAGAAGATGGCGAACAATGCTCATTTGAGGAGTTTATAAGTCAGCTAAAACCAATAATCGATGCTGTTAATATTGCTGTTTCCGTGGATATTGAATCAGGTTACAGTAATGACGTAAACACTATTTGTCAGCATGTTTTGGCCGTAGCCAAATTAGGTGCTGTCGGTATTAATATTGAGGATTCAGATAAAAAAACAGCTCAGTTACGCTCCCTAGAACACCAAGTAGAGATCCTTAAAGCGATTAAAAACACTCTTAAAAAGTATGGTTTTTCACAGCTATTTATCAATGCTAGAACTGATTGCTACAGCCAAAATATGGCTTCTCTTGAACATGTAATAACTCGATCTTTGGCTTATCAAGACGCTGGCGTTGATGGTATTTTTATCCCTGGATTATCCGATTTAACAGCAATAAAGCAAATAACAACGACACTTAAGGTGCCACTTAACGTGATGGCACAGCCATTAAAAAGTGATTTTCTTTGCGATAATAGTAGTAATAGCAGCTCATTATTTGCACATGGCGTACAAAGATATACGCTTGGCAATGCACTATTTGATGCCACAAAAGCCTATATTTTTACCGCTAGCAGTACTTTAAATAGCACAAAAAGTAGCGATCATTTATTCTAATCGGAGTTTTAAAAGCTATTTATACAAAATTAAAATCATAATTAGTGATAAAAATAGCAACTAATTTAGAAATTGATCAGCACAAGCTCAAATTGTTATCCACAATTTGGGCTTTTTTGATCATTTTTAACTTAGAGGCATATAAAAAGTACTCAATTTATTAGCTCAAACAGTATAAATCGAGCAATAAACCCACTAAATCAACTTTAATTGCCATTAATTACTTATTTAGCACCCTACTTGAAATATTTTTTGGCATTTCATAAATTAATTTATAGCCAAAACGATCGTTATCAACAGGCGATCTATCCACATTCTGATCACTCGTTTTAAAACTCTTAATGAAACGAAAATTCACCACTCATAAAACATAAAATCAATAGCTTAGTAAAATAAAAATAAGATCTTATGTTTTTACTACCCAGCTTTCCCACTTTTTATCAACAGCTTGATCAGAAGATTACATATTGGAATAATTTATTTTATTTATACATATCAAATGATTACGAATTTAAAATAAAAAACATCAAAAATTGTACCTTAAATACTTATACAAACTTCCATTCAAGGCTTTACTGCTGAGTAAACTCAGTTATCATAAGCCTATAAGTAAGCCGTTGTGTGATCAAATAGAATTATGAACTCCGTTAATATCATTATAGGCAGCCAAATGGGATCTGCTGAGTATGTAGGTGAGCAACTAGCAGAGCAGTTAGTTACTCAAGGGATCACTACAGAAGTTC
The DNA here is from genome assembly GCF_014163545.1 of Pseudoalteromonas sp. SR45-6. NCBI lineage: Bacteria > Pseudomonadati > Pseudomonadota > Gammaproteobacteria > Alteromonadales > Pseudoalteromonadaceae > Pseudoalteromonas > Pseudoalteromonas sp. SR45-6. The sequence continues at coordinate 23,954 of NZ_JACJDM010000042.1, read as the reverse complement.
ATGATCAACCTAACTTTTCACAGATAAACCAAGAAAATACTATCTGGTTATTGTGTACTTCTACTTATGGTGCTGGTGATTATCCTGAGAACCTTTTATCCTTTGTTGAAGATATTAATCAAGTTAATGATTTAAAAGGATTAAAGTTTAGTGTTATTGGTTTAGGTGACACCAGTTATGATACCTATAACCTCGCTGGCCGTAATCTAGAACAACTTTTAGTAAGTAAAGGCGCGCACTGTATAGCAGAGCGCTTAGAGTTGAATATTCTTGATGAAGAACTACCAGAAGACACCGCATTAGCTTGGTTACCAAGCTGGATCGAGCAAATAAACCGTATTTAATTAAGATCACAGTTTAGATCCAAATTTAAAGTTACCCACAATTTACTGAGTATTTAGATCAGATTGTGGATAAGCTATGATCTAACTGCGTTTTAAGACTATGTTATCCATTGGATAAGATCTGATCCAATACCCCCTGTGCATAAAGAGCCTTTTTGATCAGAGCTTATAATCAGTTAGATCCGATCATATTAACACCTTTAGATCCGATCTAACTTTATGTTTTAATAAGTAAACTAAACCTTATCAACAGAAATCATGCTCAGTAGTAGTAACAGTAATAAAAGATCTCTTTAAAAGATCCTTTATATTATTAGAGATCATTTACTTAGATCTTGGCCACAGTTTAATCATTTATCTTCTGTAAATTTATAGGTAGAATACGCTCCCCCTTGAAAGTTTGCTGGTTGATTAAGTAGGATCCCGAAATGATTTTTCACGAAAATTTTGATGTTATTGTTGTTGGTGGTGGACATGCAGGTACAGAAGCTGCGTTAGCTGCTGCACGTATGGGTATGAATACCCTACTGCTGACTCATAATATGGATACCCTTGGTCAGATGTCATGTAATCCAGCAATTGGTGGTATTGGCAAAGGTCATTTGGTTAAAGAAATTGATGCACTAGGTGGTGCAATGGCCCAAGCAATTGATAAAGGCGGTATCCAATTCCGTACTTTAAATTCTTCAAAGGGACCTGCAGTAAGAGCTACTCGTGCACAAGCAGATCGCGCTTTATATAAAGCTGCTATTCAAGATATTTTACAACACCAAGATAACCTGAAGATCTTTCAGCAATCATGTGATGATCTGATTGTTGAAAATAATAAAGTAACAGGTGTTGTTACTCAAATGGGACTGCGTTTTAGCGCACCTTCTGTGGTATTAACCGTAGGCACTTTCCTTGGTGGCCAAATTCACATAGGCTTAGAAAACTTCAAAGGTGGTCGCGCTGGTGATCCACCTTCAATTGCATTAGCAAATCGTTTACGTGAATTACCATTTCGTGTTGATCGCTTAAAAACTGGAACGCCACCACGTATTGATGCCCGTACAGTTGATTTTAGTAAAATGGAACAACAACCTGGTGATGCTATAACACCGGTGTTTTCATTTATGGGTAAGCAATTAGATCATCCACAACAAATTTCTTGCTTCATCACATACACCAATGAAAAAACTCATGATGTGATCCGCAATAATTTACATCGTTCACCTATGTACTCAGGTGTTATTGAAGGGATTGGTCCACGTTACTGTCCTTCTATTGAAGATAAAATTGTTCGTTTTGCAGATAAAGACAAACATCAAATTTTTGTTGAGCCTGAAGGCCTAACATCTTATGAGCTTTATCCAAATGGTATTTCAACTAGTTTGCCATTTGATGTGCAATTAGAGATTGTGCAATCAATCACTGGCTTTGAAAATGCACATATTTGCCGTCCAGGCTATGCTATCGAGTACGACTTTTTTGATCCACGCGATTTAAAGAAATCATTAGAGACCAAATTTATTGATGGTTTGTTCTTTGCTGGACAGATCAATGGCACTACAGGCTATGAAGAAGCCGGTGCACAAGGCTTAATTGCCGGTATGAATGCAGCATTGCAAGTACAAGGTAAAGAGCCTTGGACACCGCGCCGTGATGAAGCTTATGTCGGTGTATTAATCGACGATTTAACTACACTAGGTACCAAAGAACCGTACCGTATGTTTACTAGTCGTGCTGAATACCGTTTGTTACTACGTGAAGACAACGCTGATATTCGTTTAACAGCAAAAGGTCGTGAACTTGGTTTAGTTAACGATGAACGCTGGCAAGCATTTAATGAAAAAATGGATATCATTGCAAAAGAATCTCAACGGATCAAAGAAACTTGGATCCATAAAGATCACGCTGTAATTGATCAAGTTAATGGCTTACTTAAAACACCATTAACCCGAGAAGCAAGTTTAGAAGAATTATTACGTCGCCCTGAGATCCGTTATAACGATCTAATGGCGATCGAAGGGTTAGGATCTGAGTTTGATCATGCAACAGCGTTAGAGCAAGTTGAGATCCACACTAAGTACGCAGGTTATATTGCTCGTCAGCAAGAAGAGATCAATAAGCAACTTCGTCATGAGTTAACTATTTTGCCTAAAGATTATGATTACTCGATCGTATCGGGTCTATCAAATGAAGTGGTTGCTAAATTAACTGAGGCGCGTCCTGATACAATCGGTCAAGCATCACGTATTTCAGGTATCACGCCTGCTGCTATTTCGCTATTATTAGTTTATCTGAAGAAGCAAGGCTTACTACGTAAAATTTCGTAGTCATTAAGGAATACTGTGTTACAGCAACAATTAACTACTTTGTTAGCGCAAACTGATATTGCGCTAACTGAAAAACAGCAGCAACAATTGGTTCAATATGTTGAGTTACTCAACAAATGGAACAAAGCTTATAATTTAACCTCAGTGCGTTTACCTGAGGATATGATGATTAAGCATATTATGGATAGCTTAGTTGTTGCACCTCACCTACCCGGTCATCATTATATTGATGTTGGTACGGGTCCTGGCCTTCCGGGTATCGTATTAGCTATTGCATTACCTGAGACACAATTTATTTTATTAGATAGTTTAGGTAAACGCGTGCGTTTTTTAATGCAGGTAAAACATGAGCTAGGTCTGAAAAATGTAACCCCGGTGCAGTCTAGAGTTGAAGATTATCAACCAAGTGTTAAATTAGATGGTGTATTGAGTCGTGCTTTTGCATCTTTACAAGATATGGTTGACTGGTGTTCGCACTTGATTGATCATTCAGGTAAGTTTATTGCCTTAAAAGGCGTATTTCCAAGTGAAGAGCTAGAATCTTTACCAGCAGGTGTTAAGTTCGAGCAAAAAATCACCTTGGAAGTACCAAAATTAGATGCGCAAAGACATTTAATTATTCTTTCTAAAGACTAGGGATCAGAGATACTGTGGCAAAAGTCATCGCAATAGCAAACCAAAAAGGTGGTGTGGGTAAAACCACCACAGCAGTTAATCTCGCGGCATCAATGGCTGCAACTAAACGTAAAGTGTTGCTTATTGATCTCGATCCGCAAGGCAATGCAACCATGGGTAGCGGCGTAGACAAATACGGCGATGTGGCAACAATTTATGATTTATTAATCGAAGATAAACCAATTGAAGAAGTTGTTACTAAAGAAACCTCTGGTGAATATCATTTAATTGCTGCCAATGGTGATGTTACCGCCGCCGAAGTTAAACTGATGGAGCTTTATGCTCGAGAAGTACGACTACGCAATGCGCTTGAAAAAATATCTGATCAATATGAATTTATTTTTATCGACTGCCCACCATCACTGAACATGCTTACGGTGAATGCAATGGCGGCCGCGGATTCAATTTTAGTGCCTATGCAATGTGAATATTATGCGCTTGAAGGTTTAACCGCATTAATGGACACAATTACGCAATTAGCCAAGTTAGTTAATCCAAAACTACAGATTGAAGGGATTTTACGTACTATGTACGATCCGCGTAATCGTTTGGCCAATGATGTATCTGAGCAGCTTAAACAACATTTTGGCGATAAAGTATACCGCACCGTGATCCCACGTAATGTACGTTTAGCTGAAGCGCCGAGTTTTGGTGCACCCGCAATGTATTATGATCGGGCATCAAGTGGTGCTAAAGCGTATTTAGCACTTGCCGGTGAAATGTTACGCAGAAAAGAAAAAATATCCCCAATCGTCGCCTAACTTGAGGTAAAAAGAACATGTCTGCTAAAAAACGCGGTTTAGGCCGAGGACTCGATGCTTTATTAAGCTCGTCAAAACCAGCACCGAGTGCCCGCACTGAACAACCCAACGTGAGTGAGCAGGATGTAATTGTTCAGCCAACCAGTAGTGAACTGCAAAAGCTACCGATTGAGTTTTTACACTCAGGTAAATATCAGCCACGTAAAGACATGTCCGAAGAAGCGCTTGAAGAGCTAGCAAGCTCAATTCGATCGCAAGGGATTATTCAGCCAATTGTAGTTCGTCCAGTAGCAGAAAACAGTTATGAGATAATTGCTGGTGAACGTCGCTGGCGTGCTGCACAAATAGCTAAGCTAGACGTAGTACCATGTATCATTAAAGATGTGCCTGATGAAGCTGCGGTGGCCATCGCATTGATTGAAAATATTCAACGCGAAGATCTAAATGCCATGGAAGAAGCGGTTGCATTGCACCGTTTGTTAACTGAGTTTGAATTAACTCACCAACAAGTGGCAGATGCCGTAGGCAAATCACGCACGACAGTAACTAATTTATTACGACTGAATAACCTTAATGATGATGTTAAAATATTGTTGGAACATGGCGATATTGAAATGGGTCATGCGCGTTGTTTATTAGCCCTTGAAGGTGAAGCACAATCTGATGCTGCTCGACTGGCTGTAGCAAAGGCTTTAACTGTACGCGAAACAGAAAAATTAGTTCGTTCAATTATTGAACCTGCCCCTAAAAAAGAAACTTTCGAAAAAGATCCAGATGTCAAACAGTTAGAACAACAATTAGCCGAAAACTTGGGTGCTAAAGTTGAAATTAACTACAACAAAAAAGGCAAAGGAAACTTAGTTATTTCGTATACTAACTTAGAAGAGTTAGATGGAATTTTAAGCCGTATAAATGCAGAGAATTCCGAGCATTAATAAATATCATGTCCAAAAAGAGACATTCGTCGCAAATTTGCACCACAATACACCGACTCAAGTTGCAAAACTGGTAGGAATCAGTATAATTTCGCCAGTTTTCATGCCCTGACAATTAGATTGCCACTAAGGTTAACTAAACGTGACAAATAAGTTAGCGAGGCCATATCGGCTTGCCGCATTAAAATTAATATGTCTTCAGGGTGTTGTAGCATTAGTTGCTGCTGTAATCATTTTTGTTGGTTGGGGAGTAGATGCCGGCCTTTCAGCTATCGCTGGAGGCACTGTAGCGGTGCTCCCTAATTTTGTATTTGTTATCTATGCATTCCGTTATATGGGTGCTAGTAAAGCAAAACAAGTGTTTGCCTCGTTTAAACGCGGCAACGGATTAAAATTTTTGCTAACAATCTTTTTGTTTGCGCTGATATTTAAACTGTATCCGGTAATCTTTTTGCCATTTTTTTGTAGTTTTATATTAGTGATGTTCGTTGGATTGTTCGCGCCAGTTTTTTTTAATCATTAACTTTTGGGATATAACATGGCTGCAGGTGAAGAGCTAACTCTAACGGGTTACATCAAGCACCACCTAACCAACGGTCAGGTGCGTCTATCCGACGACCCTAACAATTGGTGGATGGTACTTAATGTCGATACCCTCGCATGGTCTATCGGTTTAGGATTGATCTTTCTATGGATCTTCAAGCGCGCTGCGAATAAAGCAACGCTTGGTGTTCCTGGTAAATTTCAGTGCTTTATCGAGATGGTCGTAGAATTCGTTGACTCTAACGTGAAAGATACCTTTCACGGTAAAAGTAAACTAATTGCCCCTCTTGCTCTGACAATTTTTGTCTGGGTATTCTTGATGAACTTAATGGATTTAATACCTGTTGACTTCCTACCAACTGCTGCGGCATTGATTAGTGGTGAGTCTTGGGATGTTATTTCAAGCGGTCAATCGCATACTTATATGAAAGTGGTACCTACAACCGATCTTAACTTAACGTTAGCAATGGGTTTAGGTGTATTCGCACTTATCATCTTTTATTCGATTCGCGTTAAAGGCGTTATGGGTTTTGTTAAAGAACTTACATTACAACCGTTTAACGTTAAGAACCCAGTGGTTCAAGCACTATTTATTCCAGTAAACTTGTTACTAGAGCTAGTAACCTTGTTTGCTAAGCCAATCTCATTGGCACTACGTTTATTTGGTAACTTATACGCAGGTGAATTGATCTTCATTCTGATTGCAGCGATTGGCTTATTCCAATTACCACTGCATTTCGTATGGGCTGTGTTCCACATTCTCGTAATCGTATTGCAAGCATTCATTTTCATGATGCTAACAATTGTATACCTGAGCATGGCGTCAACTGATCATTAATCAGACGTCAGTTCAATAAAGATTTTTTTACTTAAACTTTAAACTTTGAAAATTAATCGGAGAAAACAATGGAAATCGTACTAGGTCTTAAATATATCGCTGTAGCGTTACTTATCGGTTTTGGTGCTTTAGGTACTGCTATCGGTTTTGGTAACTTAGGTGGTAAATTCCTTGAGTCTGCTGCTCGTCAACCTGAGCTTGCACCACAACTACAAGTTAAAATGTTCATCGTAGCGGGTCTTATCGATGCTATCGCGATGATCGGTGTAGGTATTGGTCTATACATGTTGTTCGCACTTTAATATTGAAAAAATACTTTATCCGCGATCAACTATTGACTAAGGAGGAGTGGTTGTGAGTTTAAACCTTACTCTACTCGGCGAATTAATAGCATTTATCGTTTTTGTTTGGTTCTGCATGAAGTTTGTGTGGCCACCACTTAACGGTGCTATTGAAGCTCGCCAGAAAAAAATTGAAGATGGTTTAGCGGCCTCTGATAAAGCTGAAAAAGATCTTGAACTTGCTCGTAAAAAAGCAACTGCAGAACTTAAAGAAGCTAAATCACAAGCTGCTGAAATCATCGAGCAAGCTAAGAAGCGTGCAACGCAAATCGTAGACGAAGAGACATCTCGTGGTCACGACGAGCGCGAAAACATCATTGCTCAAGGTCATTCTGAAATTGAAGCCGAGCGTAACCGTGTTAAAGAAGAACTGCGTAAGCAAGTTGCTACTTTAGCGGTTATCGGCGCACAGAAGATTCTAGAGCGCGAAATCAATGAAGCCGCGCACAGCGACATTGTTGAAAAACTTGTAGCTGAGCTTTAATAGGAGGGTCTGAGCATGTCTGAATTGACTACAATCGCTCGCCCATACGCTAAAGCGGCCTTTGAATTTGCCGTTGAAAAAGGCGTAGTTGAGAGTTGGAATGATATGTTGTTTTTTGCTTCAGAAGTGGCGAAAAATGAACAAGTCGCTCAATTCCTAACTGGAAGCGCCTCTGCTGATAAGCAATCAGAAATTGTTATTTCTGTTTGTGCAGAGCAACTCAACGAATACGGTCAAAACCTTGTAAAGGTTATGGCTGAAAATGGACGTTTGACCGCCCTACCAGCTGTTGCACAATTGTTCTCTGCTTTTAAAGCAGATTACGATAAAGAGATTGATGTTGACATCACCTCTGCAACAACCCTTGCTGCAACGCAGCAAGAAACACTGGTAGCGGCACTTGAAAAACGTTTCGCACGCAAAGTTAAGCTGAATTGTAGTGTTGACGAATCACTTGTTGGTGGCCTTATGATTAAGGCTGGAGACACAGTAATCGACGGCACTGTTCGCGGTAAATTAAACCGTTTAGCCACTACACTACAATCGTAATTGGGAAGAAGAGCATGCAACTTAATTCCACTGAAATTTCTGATCTGATCAAACAACGTATTGAGAAGTTCGAAGTTGTAAGTGAAGCTCGTAACGAAGGTACAATTGTATCTGTTACTGACGGTATCATTCGCATCCACGGTCTTGCTGACTGTATGCAAGGTGAAATGATTGAGCTTCCAGGCAACCGTTATGCTATCGCACTAAACCTTGAGCGTGACTCAATTGGTGCAGTAGTAATGGGTCCATACGCTGACCTTACAGAAGGCGTAAAAGTATACACAACTGGTCGTATCTTAGAAGTTCCTGTTGGTGCTGGTTTACTTGGTCGTGTTGTAAACACACTAGGTGCACCTATCGACGGTAAAGGCGCTTTAGATAACGACGGTTTTGAACCTGTAGAAAAAATTGCACCGGGTGTAATCGAACGTAAATCAGTAGATGAGCCAGTACAAACTGGTTATAAATCTATCGATGCGATGATCCCAGTGGGTCGTGGTCAACGTGAACTTGTGATCGGTGACCGCCAAACAGGTAAAACTGCACTAGCAATCGATGCAATCATCAATCAAAAAGACACAGGCGTTAAGTGTGTGTACGTAGCGATTGGTCAAAAAGCATCTACTATTGCTAACGTAGTACGTAAATTAGAAGAGCACGGTGCACTTGCAAATACTATCGTAGTTGTTGCATCTGCTTCTGAGTCTGCGGCACTTCAGTACTTAGCACCGTTCGCGGGCTGTACTATGGGTGAATACTTCCGTGACCGTGGTGAAAACGCATTAATCGTATATGATGATTTATCTAAGCAAGCAGTTGCTTACCGTCAAATCTCATTGCTACTTAAGCGTCCACCAGGTCGTGAAGCATACCCAGGTGACGTATTCTATCTTCACTCTCGTCTTCTTGAGCGTGCATCGCGTGTAAACGCTGAGTACGTTGAAAAGTTCACCAATGGTGAAGTGAAAGGTAAAACAGGTTCATTGACGGCATTGCCAATCATTGAAACTCAAGGCGGCGACGTTTCTGCGTTCGTACCGACTAACGTTATCTCTATCACCGATGGTCAGATCTTCTTAGAAACTGACTTATTCAACTCAGGTATCCGTCCGGCAGTAAATGCTGGTATCTCGGTATCGCGTGTTGGTGGTGCTGCACAAACTAAAATCGTTAAGAAACTAGGTGGCGGTATTCGTCTAGCCCTAGCTCAGTATCGTGAATTAGCTGCGTTCTCGCAGTTCGCGTCTGACCTTGATGATGCAACTCGTGCTCAACTTGAGCATGGTGAGCGTGTAACAGAGCTAATGAAGCAGAAACAGTACGCGCCAATGTCTGTTGCTGAAATGTCTTTGTCGTTATTTGCAGCAGAGAAAGGTTACCTTCAAGATATCGAAATCGTTAAAATCATGGATTTCGAAGCTGGGTTACTTTCTTATGCAAACAGCACATACGCAGAGCTTATGGCTCAAATCAATGAAACTGGTAACTACAATGCCGAGATCGAAGCGCAGCTTAAAGAACTTCTAGAGAAGTTTAAATCTACGCAAACTTGGTAATTTAGTTATAAATGGTGCGCTTTAGTTCGCTAAAGCACACCTTGATTCGGAGAAAGAGTCATGGCCAGCGGAAAAGAGATTAAAAGCAAGATCGGTAGTATTAAAAATACTCAAAAGATCACTAGCGCTATGGAAATGGTTGCTGCGTCTAAAATGAAAAAGGCACAGGAACGAGTGGCTTCAAGCCGTCCGTACGCTGAAAATTTACGCAAAGTGATCGGTCATGTTGCTAATGCTAACCTTGAATATCGCCATCCATATATGGAAGAGCGTGAGGTCAAGCGCGTTGGTTATATCGTCATTTCTACCGACCGTGGTTTATGTGGTGGCTTGAACTCTAATGAGTTTAAGAAAGTATCTTTAGATATCAAAGCGTGGAAAGAAAAAGGTGTTTCTGCAGATTTCGCAGTTATGGGCTCAAAAGCCGGCACTTTCTTTAACCGTTTTGGTGGAACAGTACTTGCCAAAAAATCAGGGTTAGGCGATGCGCCTTCTATTACCGACGTAATTGGTCCGGTAAAAGTAATGCTAGAAGCATTCAATGAAGGCAAATTAGACCGCTTGTATGTGGTTTACAACAAGTTTGTAAATACCATGAAGCAAGAGCCAACAATCGATCAGTTGTTGCCTTTGCCAAAAGACGAAAGCAAAGAACTTGCACACCGTTGGGATTACATTTACGAACCAGATCCAAAAGCAATTTTGGATACATTAATGGTTCGTTTTGTGGAATCTCAAGTATACCAAGGTGTAGTTGAAAATGCTGCCTCTGAACAGGCCGCCCGTATGGTTGCAATGAAAGCTGCAACTGATAACGCTGGCGACCTTATGGATGAGTTACAGCTTGTTTATAACAAGGCTCGCCAAGCGGCAATCACACAAGAAATTAGTGAGATTTGTTCTGGTTCAGCAGCAGTTTAATGCTTCGGGCAAAGATTAACGAGAGGAATAGACATGAGTTTAGGTAAGGTCGTCCAAATTATCGGCGCCGTTGTGGATATTGAATTTTCACAAGACAGCGTGCCAGCCGTATATGACGCGTTAAAAATAACAGATGGCGATTTAGCTGGTTTGACTCTAGAAGTTCAACAACAGCTAGGTGGCGGTGTGGTACGTACTATCGCACTAGGTACTACTGACGGTTTACGCCGTGGTGCATTAGTATCAAACACAGGTGAAGCGATTCAAGTTCCAGTTGGTAAAGCAACGCTTGGTCGTATCATGAACGTACTTGGTGAGCCAATCGATGAAGCTGGTCCAATCGGCGAAGAAGACCGTATGTCTATTCACCGTGCAGCGCCTTCATACGAAGAGCAATCAAGTTCAGTAGAACTTTTAGAAACTGGTATCAAGGTAATCGACCTTGTATGTCCATTCGCTAAAGGTGGTAAAGTTGGTTTATTCGGTGGTGCCGGTGTTGGTAAAACCGTAAACATGATGGAACTTATTCGTAACATCGCAATCGAGCACAGCGGCTACTCAGTATTCGCCGGTGTTGGTGAGCGTACTCGTGAGGGTAACGATTTCTACCATGAAATGAACGATTCAAACGTACTTGATAAAGTATCGCTTGTATACGGTCAGATGAATGAGCCTCCAGGTAACCGTTTACGCGTAGCGTTAACAGGTCTTACTATGGCTGAAAAGTTCCGTGACGAAGGTCGCGACGTACTTTTCTTCGTAGATAACATCTACCGTTACACACTTGCTGGTACTGAAGTATCTGCACTTCTTGGTCGTATGCCATCAGCGGTAGGTTACCAGCCTACACTTGCTGAAGAAATGGGTGTACTGCAAGAGCGTATCGCATCTACTAAGACGGGTTCAATCACTTCAATCCAAGCGGTATACGTACCTGCGGATGATTTAACGGATCCATCTCCAGCAACAACGTTTGCTCACTTAGATGCAACAGTAGTACTTTCGCGTGATATCGCGTCACTTGGTATCTACCCAGCGGTAGACCCACTTGATTCATCATCACGTCAACTTGATCCATTAGTAATTGGTCAAGAGCACTACGATACAGCACGTGGCGTTCAGACAGTTCTTCAGCGTTATAAAGAACTTAAAGACATCATTGCAATCCTAGGTATGGACGAGCTTTCTGACGAAGATAAGCAACTTGTATCTCGTGCACGTAAAATCCAACGTTTCCTATCTCAGCCATTCTTCGTGGCAGAGGTTTTCACAGGATCACCGGGTAAATACGTGTCACTTAAAGACACAATTGCTGGCTTCAAAGGCATCTTAAACGGTGAATTTGATGATATGCCAGAGCAAGCGTTCTACATGGTTGGCTCTATCGAAGAAGCTCAAGAAAAAGCCAAAAACATGTAATTAGGAGGGTAGTATGGCAGCTATGACTGTACATCTTGACGTAGTAAGCGCAGAGCGGAAGTTATTCTCTGGTCTGGTTGAATCGATTCAAGTAAGCGGTAGTGAAGGTGAACTAGGTGTAAACCCAGGACATGCGCCACTATTGACTGCCCTTAAACCTGGTATGGTACGTTTAGTAAAGCAATTTGGTCACGAAGAAGTAATGTATGTTGCTGGTGGTACTCTAGAAGTGCAACCGAACATAGTGACTATTTTGGCTGATGTAGCGGTTCGTGGTGAAGACCTTGACGAACAAGCAACAGAAGCAGCTAAACGTGAAGCTGAAGCGCAAATGGCGAATTCTTCAGCCGCTGAATTAGATTATCAACAAGCAGCAGTACAACTTGCAGAAGCAATTGCACAGCTACGCGTTATTCAGCAATTACGTAAAAAGTAAGCCTATCTGGTTTTCAAAAAGCCCACTTTATGTGGGCTTTTTTGTGCTTGAAATATACTGCATTGTTATTTTATTAGAACGCTATCATTTTTCTAAACTCTACTTTTACAGCTCTTTATCATTATTTTTACTTATATCCTTCATCGATCCCCGTTACAATATAACTAATACAAAGCAAGTTGTGATTTCAGCTTAGATTCAGTGGCTACTGCTAGATTGCCATTGAGTAAGTGCACATGATGTGACTTACGTAATCTTTTTGAATTTACACGCGCTTATTCATTTCAATAAAACAAAGAAAGAAGGAAATTGTTTTAATGTCACTTACTACTGTAATTCTTGCTGCGGGTAAAGGTACTCGTATGCGTTCTGCTCTACCTAAGGTGCTGCACAAAGTTGCCGGTAAACCTATGGTGCAACACGTTATCGATAATGCTAAAGCACTCGGTGCGACATCTACTAACTTAGTTTTTGGTCATGGCGGTGAATTATTACAACAACAACTTGCTGACAACGATGTAAACTGGGTACTTCAAGCTGAGCAGCTTGGTACTGGCCATGCGGTGGCACAAGCAAACCCACATATTAATGATGAAGACACTGTATTGGTTTTATACGGTGACGTACCATTAACAAAGCAATCAACCCTTGAGCGTTTACTCGCTGCCACACCTGAAAACGGCTTAGCCGTGCTTACTGTAAATTTAGCTAACCCTAATGGTTATGGCCGCATGTTACGTGTTGATGGCAAGCTAGTAGGGATTGTTGAACAAAAAGATGCAAGCGCAGAGCAATTACTTATTAACGAAGTAAACACTGGCATCATGGCTGTAAATGGTAAATTACTCAAAAGCTGGTTAGGCAACTTATCTAACGAAAACGCGCAAGGTGAATACTACCTCACAGATATAGTCGCCATGGCGCACAGTGAAGGTGTAGAGATAAGCTCAGCACAACCAGATCATCCAATGGAAGTTGAAGGTGCAAATAACCGCGTACAACTTGCAGGTCTTGAGCGTGCTTATCAAGCATGGCAAGCCGAACAGTTAATGCTTAATGGTGCAACGCTTGCCGATCCTGCTCGCATTGATGTACGCGGCGAAGTGACAACGGGTGAAGATGTACTAATTGATGTAAACGTTATTTTTGAAGGTAAAGTTACTCTTGGTAATAACGTTGAAATTGGCCCTAACTGCGTACTTAAAAATTGTACGATTGGCGATAACGTGATTATTAAAGCTAATACCTTAATTGATGATGCAAGCGTAGCCGACAAGTGTACTTTAGGTCCTTATGCTCGCCTGCGGCCAGGTGCCATTATGGAAGAAGACTCGCATATTGGTAACTTTGTTGAGATGAAAAAAACCCGTTTAGGCAAAGGCTCTAAAGCAAACCATCTTTCTTACTTAGGCGATGCTGAAATTGGCGAAAAAGTAAATATTGGTGCCGGTACTATTACCTGTAACTACGATGGCGTAAATAAAGCCAAAACCATTATTGGTGATAATGCCTTTATTGGCTCTAACTCATCGCTTGTTGCACCGGTAAACATTGGCGCAACAGCAACAGTTGGTGCAGGTTCTGTGATCACCAGCACGGTTGAAAATGAACAGCTAGCAATCGCGCGTTCAAAACAGCGCAACTTAACCGGTTGGAAACGCCCAGTTAAAAAGTAAGTGCAGTAGTGTTTACCTTAGCTAGAAAAGCGAGTTTATACTCGCTTTTTGCTTTTTATTTAGCTGTAACATACTGCTATTAACTCCTGTTGCATCCGTTGAACTTTAATTTGCTGAGGTTGTTTTGGGCAATTAGCGCACTTTGCAACATTACCTATTTGGTAATGCAAACAACATGTTTTTCGCGTTAATGCTAATGAGTCTGAGCAAGCTGTAAGCATAATAAACTCCCCTGCCTCTGAGATATCGAGAGCATGCAACCAGTGCGCTGCCATTACTTGAATATTAAACTGCGGCTTTCGCTTTGCATGAAGTAGTAGTATTGCTAATAGCGTGTCAGCTAATAAGGACATCGCCAAACGCTCATTAAGCCTTGCAACGAGGTTTAAATCTGTGAGTAACTTAACAACATAGCGTTTCAAATGGGCAGCCATATCCGTTACTGCCTGTTGCTGGTTTTGATGGTACTGCGCTTTTATAGTGGATAGTTGCAGCCCTGCAATAACACCTTGCTGATAGTGTTGCTTAAAGTTTTGCAAAGAAAAACTCATATTAAGTTCATGAACGCTGATAAGCGCTAAATAGACAGGTTGCCAATACAGCATTCCCCAGCTTTTGATTGCCCAATAACTGCGCCCAGCAGCGGGGTATTGCTGCTGCCAATACTGGTGTAACCTTGCAACCAGCAATGAACTGGATTGTATATCGAGCCAATCTGTTGATTTTTCTGGTACATTTAAAGCTCTGTGGTAGCCCTTAGCAAGCTTTAACAGCTTACTAAGGGCGAGTTGTTCAGCGTTCATAACGAGTTTAAATACTTAAAATGAGGCGTTTAAACTAAGCTCAACACTGCGCTCAGCGCCCATCCAACAGCCATTTATATCAAAACAAGCACCCACATAACGTTTGTCTGTTAAGTTACTCACGGCTAAACCGATTTTATAGCTGTCGTTAAAACGATAGCTAGCGGCAGCATCAAGCAAGGTATAACCCGGTACTGTATCGGAATTTAAGGCATCTAACTGACTTTCACCGACATAACGTACACCGCCATTAAATTCCAGTGCATCGTTAAAGAAGTAATTTAACCACATTGAGGCTTGTTGCTCTGCTACCCAAATTGGTGTTTTACCTTCCAATGCCGGGTTTTGTGGATTATCTATTACCTCAACATCCATATCTGTTAGATTTACAGTAACATCAAGAGTGTCAGTGAGTTGCTGATAAACACTGATCTCAAAACCCTTCGATTGTACTTCACCATTTTGTGTGTATTTCATAAAGTCTGGAGTGTTAACCACCACATCTTGTTTGCGCAAATCAAAAAAGGCCGCGGTTACTTTAGTTGTTGCATCATTGTTGTGATATTTCATCCCGACTTCAATTTGCTCTGCGGTCGTTGGTTTAAATGCTTTGCCAGTTAAGGTATCTACCCCCGAAGTGGGCTCGAATGATTCTGAGTAACTGGCATAAGGAGCAATGTTATTATCAAAGGTATAAATTGCTGCAATACGAAAAGTGGTATCGCTTTGATCGATTTCTTGACTACTAGATATACCGCTTTTCGTATCATCTGTAACACTGTAGTAATTATCATAACGAAGGCCAGCAATCACTGTCAGCGCATCGAGCTTTATCTCATCTTGAAGATAAAAACCGCGTTGAGATTGCTCTAAACGGCTAAATTGACGATAGCTATCTAAAGCGGCTGTAGTAGCTGCATTAAACTGGCTGTGATCTGGATTTGATAAATCAAGTGTTGGCGTATTTGCACCAAAAGTGTCGGCATAGTCAAATGTAGAATCAAGGGTTTGATATTCAAAGCCAAATAATAGCTGATGATTAGTATTCGCTAAACCAAATTGCACAGCGAGTTGGTTATCAATCACGAAGCCTTCAGCGTCTTCAATGGTTTTATAGGCAGTACGAGTTAAAATTTTATCTGCATCCGCTAAGCCGAAGTCATAGCTATTTTGTTGCGTGGCATCGGCATTGGTATAACGAAAGTTTTGTAAAAACGAAATTGAATCTGAAAATTCATGATTTAATTTATACCCGATCATAGTGACTTCACGAGCAAACTCAGCCCAGTTTTCATCGCCAGCATACGCATCAGCATCTAACTTACCGTAACTGGCTTCGTAAAGTGTGCCTTTCGCGGGTAATGGCGTTGATGGCACCATTTTAGGATCGTCTTGATAATATAAGTTAAGGTTTAAGCTTGTTTGCTCACTTATCTCAAAAGTTACTGAGGGCGCAATGGTGATTCTTTCTTCTTCGGTTGTTTGCTGTTGGCCGTCGCGGCTACGGGCAATTGCAATAAAGCGATAATTAACGCCGTCGGTAATAGCGCCTGTGCTATCTAAAGCTAATTCAGCCAAGCTATTGCTACCAATTCGGGCTCTAATATTGTGCTCAGAGGATGCTTGTGGCGTTTTTGCTGTTTGGTTAACCATGCCACCTGGAGGTGCCGATCCGTATAAAACCGATGCTGGGCCTTTTAAAATTTCGACACTTTGTGTTGCATACGCATCTACTTGTGGAGCTAAGTTATAAGCTAGGTTGTATTGCAGCGGTAAACCATCGTAAAAATTACGGTAACTTTCAAAACCACGAATCGTATATTGGTCAAAAATCGTTACTGTACTGCGATTTTCAGGTGTGATCCCAGAAACATAGCGCAATGCTTCATTAACGGTATCTACTTGGCGTAACTCTAGTAATTTATTGTCGTAAACCTCAAAACTCATAGGCGATTCAATCGGCGTCAAACTCGATTTGGTCCCTGTTGAACGATAACTTTTTCCATATACTTCAATACTTTCTATGTCGTCTGCGGCTGGCTTTTCTGCAGCAAACCCATAGTTACTCATTAAACATAATGATATTGCAGATAGTCCAAACATTGATTTTTTTAACACAATCACTCCTTAAATTTTACTAGAATTAAACCATTGACACTTTATTGGAAACGCGATTAGTATACATTCTCATTTAGATTTATCAATTGTTTTCAATTAAAGGTGATCGTGCTCATGGTTCAGTTAAATGTGTTACTGGCGGATTCACAGCAGCAAGCTTCAACTAATGAAGCAAGTTCAATGCTTAATTCAATGTTTAATAAGGAAAATATAGATAATTTTAAAATAGGTCTTGAGCAGGTTATGCAATTGTTGGAGCAAACAATCGCAACACAACAAAAACCATTTAGCGGTATATTACCGCAGGAGCTAGCTAAAAAATTTATTGGTATTGACCTTAATCAACCGCTGTTTGATATACCGGACGCACTAGAAGAAGTTGCTCAGCTTTATCTTAAAGATGCTGTTTATTTTAATAATCCACGCTATCTCGCGCATTTAAATTGTCCGATTGTTTATCAAAGTATCCTTGCTGAATTGCTCGCTACTTCGATTAATACTGCTGTAGAGACCTGGGATCAAAGTGGTGGTGCCACTTTTATTGAACAAAGTATCGTAGATTGGACACTCTCAAAACTAGCGCTTGGTGAGCTAGCTGATGGCGTATTTACCAGTGGTGGTACGCAATCTAATTTGATGGCGATGTTGTTAGCTCGTGATTTTCAGTGCCAGTTATATGCAGGGCATACTAATAAACAGCAAGGTTTACCACACGACTTTAAACGACTAAAAATTTTCACCTCAAAAGTTAGCCATTTTAGTATTCAAAAAGCCGCCGCAATTTTAGGACTTGGTTACGATGCTGTTGTAAGCGTTCCGTGTGATGAATATTTTAGAATGGATATGACCGCTTTAAATCAGGCAATCGAAGACTGTCAGCAACAAGGCGATATCGTTATGGCCATCGTTGCAACAGCTGGAACAACTGATTTTGGTAGTATCGATCCATTAACGCAGATAGCTGAAATAGCTAAGCGCTGTGGTGCGTGGCTTCATGTTGATGCTGCTTATGGCGGGGGCTTATTAATAACGCCCAATAATAAACACAAGTTAGCGGGTATTGAATGCGCAGATTCGGTCACTATTGATTACCATAAGTCATTTTTTCAGCCTGTTAGCTGCAGTGCTTTTTTTGTAAAAGATAAGCAACATCTATCAGTTGTTACTTATCATGCCGAATATTTAAACCCATTAAGTCAGCAACAAGCGGGAACGCCAGATCTATGCAATAAGAGCATTCAAACCACACGACGTTTTGATGCGTTAAAGTTGTGGTTTTCACTGCGTACGGTAGGAGCTCAAAACTTAGGTGTAGCATTTGAACAAGTGATGCATTTAGCACGACAAGGTTATTTGTTATTAGCCTCTGAAGCAGATATTGAAATTATTCATCAGCCGCAGTTAAGTACACTGGTATTTCGTTTTGTTGGCGATAGCGGTGCTACAGATAGTGAATTGGACGCCGTAAATAAATATATTCGTAAACAGTTATCTCGCCAAGGTGAGGCGTTGATCGCGGCAACTAAGGTAGCAGATAAACAATATTTAAAGTTCACCTTACTGAACTGTGCCACCACTATCAATGATATCCAGCAAGTTGTAAGGCTTATAAAGCAATATGGTTATCAATACTTAGCAAGTGATTTAGCGAACGAACATGCTCCTTTAAGTCTTGCACTGGAGGAAGTTAGCTATGGATAAGTCCATTTATGATGTTATTGGTATTGGTTTAGGGCCATTTAATTTAAGTCTGGCATGTTTAACTGCGCCACTTGAAGGAGTCAGCAGCCTCTTTTTAGATAAAAAAGCTGAGTTTAATTGGCATCCAGGCATGATGCTTCCTGAGGTAAGTTTACAAACCCCCTTTATGTCTGACTTGGTAACGCTTGCTGACCCTACTAGCCCTTATAGCTTTTTAAACTATATAAAGCAGC
The DNA here is from genome assembly GCF_014163545.1 of Pseudoalteromonas sp. SR45-6. NCBI lineage: Bacteria > Pseudomonadati > Pseudomonadota > Gammaproteobacteria > Alteromonadales > Pseudoalteromonadaceae > Pseudoalteromonas > Pseudoalteromonas sp. SR45-6. The sequence goes on along the minus strand of NZ_JACJDM010000042.1, from coordinate 5,303 downwards.
AAGGTCGACTGTATTCTTTTTATATTAGAGAAAACTTTTTCTTACTTCGCCAAGAATATAATCAGTATTGCCAGTGGGCAACAAAGCAGCTGCCTAATATACGTTTTAATTCAGAGGTTCAGCATGTTGAGTACAGCCAAGACGAAGATATTTATATAGTACAAACAGCAGAACAAGTGTATCTAGCTAAACATTTAGTGTTAGGCACCGGGCCGGTGCCACGTCATCCTCAATGTGCTCAAGCATTTAAGTTGCAAGAGGGGGTTATTCATTCTAGCAACTACTTAGCCAATAAAAGTCAATTACAGCAAAAACAGTCGATCAGCATTATTGGTAGCGGGCAAAGTGCCGCTGAGATTTTTTATGATTTATTACAAGAGATTGATCAGCATGATTATCAACTAAATTGGCTTACTCGTTCTTCACGGTTTTATCCGCTCGAATACACTAAATTAACGTTAGAAATGACCTCACCAGAATACGTTGATTATTTTTATCAATTACCAGAACAAAAACGCCAGCAGTTAAATCGTCGTCAGCATAATCTCTATAAAGGTATTAATAGCGAATTGATCAACAATATTTTTGATTTGCTTTATAGCAAACGGCTAACAGCTAAATTGCCAGTAAGCTTGCACACAAACTCGGCATTGATTGATATGACCTACCTGAGCCACCAGCAGGGTTTTGAACTTAGCTTAGAGCAAACTGAACAGCAGCAAGGTTATTCACTAAACACCCAAAGCGTTATTTTTGCAACGGGTTATCAGTCTTACCAACCGAGCTTTTTAGCTGGGATCAGTCATTGCATTGATAGTGACGACGCGGGGCTTTATCAAGTTGCTCGTAATTACTCAATAGACAAGCAGCATCAACGTATTTTTGTACAAAATACAGAGCAACACACCCATGGTTTTGTGACTCCTGATTTAGGCATGGCATGTTATCGCAACTCTTGTATTATTCGTGCGATCACCGGACATGAATATTATCCAATAGAACGTAAAATAGCTTTTCAGGAGTTTGCTGCGCCCAATTATGAGTTAAGCGACGAAGTAGAGCAGTTTCGCGCATGAGTAAGCAGTTTAAAGTTTTGTTGATCGCGGTAACGGTATTTGCAGTGCTCAGTGATTCAATGTTATTGCCGTTTTATCCTACTTTCTTTAGTGCGGTATTTAATATAAGTGACCCTGCCTATGTTGGCACTTACATTGCTGCCAGCTGCTTTGTTGTCATGGTATGTTTTCCTATTTGGGCCTTCATTAGTAAATACATTAATGTGCTACCTTTATTGGTTTATAGCCAAATTGCTGCGGGTGTATTTAGTGTCAGTAGCTTTTTTGCTAGCGACTTAAATTGGTTTTGGTTTTCCTCCATGGCTATGTTTGCTTTTAAAGCCAGCTATTTACTGGTTTATCCATACTTAATGAGCTTGGAAGCGAAAAAAAATCACGTTGCGACGATTGCAATGCTTAGTGTTGTGGTGCACTTTGGCGCCATACTTGGCGCACTTGCTGGTGGCTTTGTGTTATCGGCTCTTCCTGGCAAAGCCGCATTTTTAATAATGGCTCTAAGCGATTTTACTCAGGTTTTTGTGTGCGCCTATCTCATAAGATTAGCAGCGCCTAGTAAAAATCAGTCGCCTCCAGTAGCAAAAACATCAATCACTTCATCAAGTCGTTGGCCTGTATATCAACTTGGCATTGTTATGTTGTGCTTTTACTTTAGTGCTTTTTTGATCCGGCCTTTTTTTGCGGCATATTGGCAAAGTATTAGCGACACCTCCAGTATCGTCCTAGCGAGTGTTGTGTTTTCTATCCCTGCTTTTATGGCATTGCTTGCGCTGTGCTTTAATCATTGGCGGCAGCACACAAATCGCAACCCCATCAACTTATTAGTTGTCTTTATGTTGATCATTACAGGCGTTGCATTACAAGCCAGCCCTCTTTACTTAGTAGTGATCGCAGGACGCTGCCTGTTCGGTCTATCGCTATTCATTATTATTGTGCGTCTTGATCTGCTGCTTTACCAAGTGAGTACGCCAGACAAGTACGCTGAAGATTTTAGTAAAGTCAGTTTTTGCCAAAGCTTAGGTGTACTTTTAGCTTCTTACTGCGCGGGTTTGCTGGTTAAAAGCTCTGGTTTAGTAATACCTTTTTGGGTCGCCGCTGGTGGGCTCGCTATATCTGCTTGTTGTTTATGGCTACTGAGCAAGCAAAGTCGACGCCATACTCCTTGCGCCAATCTGGCATCGACCACGAGGGCTCAATAATGTCCATTACAGCAGCTGTTTTTTGTCAGCAGTTTACTAATATCGCAGAGCTTAGCTTAAGGCCATTTAGCCTTGCACAAGATCTCGCGTTAATTCACCAGTGGGTTACTCAGCCTCATGCGCAGTTTTGGGGCATGCAGGAATTTACCATTGAGCAGTTACAGCAAGAATATCTAAGCCTGTTAGCACATAGTGATATTTATATCGGCTACGCAAACAATAGCGCGTGTTTTTTAGTTGAGTTATATGACCCTCTATTAGATGAAATAGGTAATCATTACCCCGTCAAAGCAGGTGATATTGGCATGCACATTCTGATTGCCCAAAGCAATAACAAGGTGCATGGCTTTACTTGGTCGGTGTTTCAACTGGTGATGAATTTCATTTTTGCTAATGACAAAAATCAGCGCGTTATTGTTGAACCCGATATTCGCAATAACAAAATTCATTGTTTGAATACTAAAGCCGGCTTTCGTTATCAATCTGCGGTTAGGTTAACTCATAAAACCGCACATCTCGCATTTTGCACGCGTGATAACTTTTATCACGCATTAAATAAGGATAATACTATGAAGCACATTCCCCTGAGCCCAGAGCAAGCCGTCAGTCATTTAACGCCACAGCTATGGCGGCATGTAAATAGGTTACATGTTCGCAAAGCTTTGAGTGAGTTTGCTCATGAGCGGCTGATAAAACCGCAATTGACCAATGAAGATGCAGATTGGCAATATTTTGAGCTCAGTACAGACAAAGAAAGCATTGTTTATCGCTTTAAAGCCAAGCTGGGGTATTTGAATCACTGGCATATAGCAGCAGACTCAATTGAAAAACAAATAGATAACCAAGTAGCCGAGCTCGATTCAATCGCCTTTATTTGTGAGTTACAACATAGTTTAGGTATCAGCCAAGCTATGCTGCCTACTTATTTAGAAGAAATAGCCAGTACTTTATATGGCAGTGCTTATAAGCATCAGCTGTCAGCATTGACTGCCGAGCAACTCACCACTGCGGATTTTCAACAGGTAGAGAGTGCGATGACGGAAGGTCATCCTTGCTTTATAGCAAACAATGGTCGAATAGGGTTTGATACCAATGATTATCGCCAATACGCACCAGAGACTGGCGCGCACTTACAGTTGGTTTGGCTAGGTGCGCATAAAGATAGAGTGGTGTTTTCGACCACCGATGATTTAGATTATCAAACACTCATAACGCAAGAGCTATCGACGCACACCATAGAGTCATTTAAGCAAAAGCTATTAGCGCGTGGAGTAAATAGTGACGATTACTTTTTTTTCCCCGTTCATCCTTGGCAGTGGTTTAATAAACTCGCGTCGTTATTCTCTAACGATATTGCTGATCAGCATTTGGTTTGCTTAGGATACAGTGAAGATGAATATCAGCCGCAGCAGTCTATTCGTACTTTTTTCAATAAAACACATCCGCATAAACGCTATGTAAAGACCGCACTGTCAATTTTGAATATGGGATTCATGCGTGGTTTATCGCCTTATTATATGAGTGCAACTCCCGTAATTAACGATTGGGTAGCACAAGTAGTATCACAGGATCCGTACTTAGCTGGATCCGGTTTTACAATTCTGCGTGAGGTTGCAGCAATTGGTTATTATAATCACGCTCTAGAAGCCGCAACCGATCAATACAGTCCATATCGAAAAATGCTTTCTGCACTTTGGCGTGAAAGCCCAATGCCAAAGATAAAGAGTAATCAGCGCTTAATGACCATGGCGTCGCTGCTGCATATAGATAATCAAGGACAAGCGTTATTACCTGCTTTGATAAAATCAGCCAAGATAGGTACTCATATATGGATTGCTAAATATCTAAAAGCATACTTAGATCCACTCCTTCATTGTTTCTACTCCCATGACTTAGTCTTTATGCCTCATGGTGAAAACTTGATCCTGTTACTTGAGAACAACATTCCAGCCAAAGCAATAATGAAAGATATTGCCGAGGAGATAGCTATTCTTAATAAAGATTTAGTACTGGCGGATAATATTCAACGCTTAACTGTGGATGTGCCCGATGAATTAAAAGTGTTGTCAATTTTTACAGATGTGTTTGATTGTTTCTTTAGGTTCGTGGCTGATATCCTTGATCAGCAAAACGACTATTCAGAACGAGACTTTTGGCAACAAGTTGCAGAGTGTGTAATTAGCTATCAACAATCACACCCAGAACTAAAAGATAAGTTTATCAAGTATGATCTATTTAGTGCTGATTTTACCTTGTCGTGTTTAAACCGATTACAGTTAAGTAATAATCAGCAAATGATAGATTTGGCAGATCCGGCAAAAAATCTTAAATTTGAAGGAAAATTAATCAATCCGATAGCCGCATTTAATCCAATTAAAAAAGATAACAGTGCAACAGTTTAATAATTGCTATTTAGCTATGAGATGGATCAGGTCTGTATGCGCAGCTTGGTTGCTCTCATAGCTGAAAATTTAAGCGAAAATAACGCTGCAACGCCTTGTTTGTATGCCTTTTGAGCAAATAGTTAATTAATTTAATAAAACTGAAATAAAGCGTTGACGGCCTCAAGAATATCCCTATAATGCGCATCCACTGACCCGGCAGGCAGCAATGAAAAGCGCTGAACAAACGGTAAGTAAGTCGAGTAAAACTTAGCTTTGAAATCTTTTAAAAGAAACTAAAAATTAAGTGTTGACAAAAAAATAGGAAAGCGTAATATGCGCAGCCCTAGCGAGATAAAGTTTAACTTTAACCGCAACGTTCTTTAACAATATAAAGCAATCATCTGTGTGGGCACTCGTACAGATTGAGTTCTAACAGCCGAGCTTAGTTCGCTAAGCAAAGCAAAAAATTTAGAGTCTCAATTGAAACTGAGTGACCAACAGAAGTAACTTATTTATAAGTTGCTTCGGCACAGTCAATTCAATATCGAAAGATATTAAATAAATTCAGAATTCATTGAGCATGTCCTTCGGGACAGAAAAAACTTTTAATTGAAGAGTTTGATCATGGCTCAGATTGAACGCTGGCG
>NZ_JACJDM010000041.1:0-44656 GCF_014163545.1 Pseudoalteromonas sp. SR45-6 | reverse complement strand
GGTAAGCGGTAAATAATCTCAATCATTTGCTTAGGTAGCAAATGATTGAGATAAAACATTAACCTTTAGTATTTGGTACAATTTGAACTTCCACGCGGCGGTTTTGCGCGCGGCCGTTGGCGCTGTCATTGCTGGCAATTGGGCGAGTTTCGCCGTAACCACGTGTACTAATACGCCCAGCTAGAATTTGCTGATTCACTAAGTAACCTTTCACACTCTGCGCACGCTGTTGCGATAACGTCATGTTGTAGCTATCTTTACCTGTGCTATCGGTATGGCCTTCAATACTTAAATAAGTTTTTTCGTACTTATTCATCACTTTAGCAATAGCATCAAGGGTGTTATGAAAGCCAGATGAAATATACGATTGATCGGTGGCAAAAGTTATATTAGCTGGCATCACTAAACGTAAGTTATCGCCTTCACGCACAACTTCAACACCGGAGCCGGCTAACTCATCACGAAAAGCCGCTTCTTGTTTATCCATATAGTCACCAACCGCAGCGCCGGCTAGCGCGCCAATAGCGGCACCAATGAAGATACGTTTATCATCATGATCTCCGGTTGCCTTACCAAGTACTGCGCCTGTAGCTGCACCAATACCAGCTCCCATTCCTGTGTTGGTAGTCTCACAACCCGTTAATAATAATCCAACAATAGTCGCTGTTAGTAATGGTTTGGTTAAAGTCATGGTATTTCCTTGGTTATTAATTCTTTCATTAACAGCTAGTATGCAAACATTGTAATGAACGAAATATGAAGAAGATGTTAAAAGCTCAGCGCTTGCTCGTTAAGAGGAGGAAGTTCATAGGGAGCAATTAATGTATTTAGCTGACCAGTGGCAGCCATTGTTTTCATTAGCGCATCAACCCGCTGCGCTAATGGGGTTACTGAAAACTGTTTACTTAAAGCGAGATAACCATAGATTATGTCATTAAAACGATACCGCATTTTAACTAGTTTATTGGCTGGCTGATTCAGCACACTCATAGCATGATCCGCGGTATCTTCAACGGCAATAACTAAATCTGCACGCCCTTTCAATAATAGGTTAATAGCTGTGCTTTCTGTTAAAACAGCTATTTTAGTCAGTTCATCGTCTTCATCAAAACGTTTAAAATGTACGGCACCTCGCATAATCGCAATTTTTTTACCATATAAATCGTCATAGTTGTTGATTTGTAATTGGCTATCTTCGCGTGCATAAAATACAAATGACGAGGTTAAAACCATATAAGGTGGGGTTACAAATTGCATTACTTGCTGACGCATAGGTGTGAGGATCAAACCTCCCATCGCATTAACTTCGCCTTGCTCTAACATTCTTACACAGCGTGAAAATGGGCAACCAACCAGCTCTAACTTAAAAGGAAGTTGCTTTTTCATCTCCCGAAAAATATCAACAATCGCGCCTGATACTTCACCATTTTGATTAATTTGGCTATACGGTGGTGCATGATCCACGGCTAACGATATTTTTTGCACAGCCGCATTAGGTTCATTTGCAGCATAGGCATAGTTTATAAAGGCAAAAATTATAAAAATATAAAAAATAAATCGCATAACTACTTAACTTTAACAAAGCCTTTTTTACATTGTAGACAGGTACAAAGATTAAAAACCATAAAATTGTCACGAAATTTTGTCATACTAAGCTGTTATGGCAATAAGAAACGAGAGAATTCATGTTACTAGCTATTTTTAAGCAGTTTTTTTTACTTGGTTGCATGAGCTTTGGCGGGCCAGCTGCACATTTAGGTTATTTTAAACGTCATTTTGTTGATAACTTGCAATGGCTCAATGCTCAACGTTATGCACAACTAATCAGTCTTAGTCAGGCTCTGCCTGGACCTGGGTCTAGCCAAGTGGGTTTTGCTATTGGTGTGGAGCGAGCAGGCGTATTAGGCGGTATTGCTGCTTTTGTTGGCTTTACCTTACCTTCCTTTTTGATCATGGCTTTATTAGCGATTAGCGCCCACCAATTTGATGCTATTTACTTTGCAATAGTTGCCGGTTTAAAACTATTTGCCGTAGTAATTGTGGCCGATGCTACACTGAGTATGGCAAAAAGCTTTTGTACTAGCTGGGTACTCAAAGCGCTTGCTATGTTAAGTACCTTAGTGCTGATCTTATTACCGAGCCTGAGCAGTCAAATATTGGTTCTATTAGCAGCCGCTGCTATTGGCGCAATATGGCCATTGCTTAATCTAGCTCAAAGTAATCAAACAGCAACTAAGCAGCGCACAGTTAACTGGCCTGCACTCATTCTATTTGCACTATTATTGCTAGTGAGCTTTGTCCCACTAGGTTCTCAATTTGCAGATTTTGCACCCTTTTATCAAGCTGGGGCTATGGTTTTTGGCGGCGGTCATGTGGTATTGCCGATACTTCAAGCTGGCTTACCAAGTTTAAACACTGAGCAATTTTTATCAGCTTACGCCAGCGCACAAGCGGTGCCTGGGCCAATGTTCACCATTGCTAGTTATTTAGGCGCAGAGCTTAATAGCGAGCAGCCGCTTGTTGGTGCGGTGATTGCAACCTTACTGATTTTTACTCCTGGTTTTTTATTAATGTTAGCATTTCAAAAAAGCTGGCTGCAATTATCTGAACGCCCCCGCTTTGCCAGCTGTATTGCCGCGCTTAATGCCGCTGTGGTGGGTTTTTTAGCGGCTGCATTGTATTCACCAATTTGGACATCCGCAGTTCACAACATTTGGCATATTGTGATTGTTGTTGCAGCTTTTGCATGGCTAAGGTTAGCAAAGCCACCTATTTGGTGGCTATTAATCGTATTTGTTAGCCTTGGCCTACTTCAGTATTATTTGCCACTTTAATGGTAGGTTTAATAGCGGTTGGGGTGATTGCTGCAGGACTAAATTGCCCCGAGACACTTTGATAAGCGCGTAGGTCAAAAATAGGTAATACCGCAAGTAGATGATCCATGATCTCTGCTTGCAGATGCTCGTACGATATCCAGCGCTTATCTTCACTAAAACAATAAAACTCTATCGGTAGGCCATGATTTAACGGTTGTAACTCCCGCACCATTAATGTCAGTGACGTGTTTATTTTACTGTGCTGCTTTAAATATCCTTCAGCATAACGACGAAATAACCCTAAATTTGATACCGGATCAGGTAAGGTATTCATCTTAATATATTCTTTTAACGCGATAGTTTGAGAAATCGTTTTAGTCAGCTCGTCATCAGCTAAACGAATGCTATTCATATCTATATTGAGTGAGCGCTTGATCCGACGACCTCCAGATTCTTGCATACCACGCCAGTTTTTAAATGAGCCGGCCACCAGCATATAAGTGGGGATAGTGGTGATAGTGTTATCCCAGTTTCGTACTTTTACGGTATTTAACCCAAGGTCAATTACTTCGCCGTCAGCACCATAGTTATCTACTTGGATCCAATCACCATAGGTTACTAAACGATTTGCTGCAATTTGAATGCTGGCTACAAAACCTAATATAGTGTCTTTGAATACTAACAAGGTCACCGCAGCAATTGCCCCGAAGCCTGAAAGAATATAGGTTGGCGATTTTTCCAGTACGATACTGACAATCAAAATCACACAAATCATAAAGGTAATAAGTTTTACTACTTGGATCAGCCCTTGAATCGGCACTTCGCGAGCAAACTCTAGTTGGTTATAAATGCCACCTGCAATACTTACTATGCTGCTGATGATAAAGCCAACATGAATAATTAATAAAGTTTGGCCAATCGTCTTCAGCACTTCAGCAGCAAATTCAGTAACTGGATAAACACTATCAAATGTTGCTAAGAATAATACACAGCACAACATCCCGGCAAAACGACGATTAAGTTTTGTCAGCATAGGCGCCAATAGCCCAATTCGCTCAGGAGAAAGTTTAGTCACCACCTTTTGAATACCTGGTAGCATTAAACGGCGGGTAAATAAATACACCACTAACAGCGAGAACACTCCAATTGCAGTGGCTGTAAGAGAACTGAATAATACTGTGTCAGGCATACCCTGAAACCAAGGCTGCACAAATTGCTGTAAATGAGTTGGAGTCGTCATGATAATTCTAATTCCTTGCTGCGGGAGGCTCAATAACAGTCATTTTAGCTATATTGATTGTTGCTTAACACTGTAACAAACCCAAAACCAATACAAGCTTAACAGTACTGATTTGGGCCGTTACCTATTAGCATTTGCGACTATGACTTAAGTTTTTGCTCAAACTCGCTAAGCTGTTGTTCTTTCTCTTGCCATAAGCGATTTAATTCTGATTGAAAACGTACTCTAAATTCAGAATCTCCCGTGTAATCACCTATCAACTCTTGGCTTACCGGCATCACTTCTACATAAATATTAATTTGTTTTACTCGTCCACTGGCAAAATCCATAAACGTAGGAATGCCCTCAGGATACTGAATAGTGACATTTACCACTTTAGAGATTTGCTCACCCATAGCTTGCATCACAAACGCCACCCCACCCGCTTTAGGTTTGAGTAAATGAGGAAACGGGCTATTTTGGCGCGAATGTTTTTGCGCTGTAAAGCGAGTACCTTCAACGAAGTTAACCACACTCACCGGCATTTCTTTGAACTTTTCACAGGCTTTACGGGTTGTTTCTAAATCTTTACCACGTAATTTAGGATTCTTTTTTAATTGGCTTTTGCTGGTACGAGTCATAAAAGGGAAGTCGAGCGCCCACCAACATAGCCCCAGAACAGGAACGTATATCAATTCTTTTTTCAAAAAGAAGTTTAAAAATGGAATTTTACGATTAAACACACGCTGTAAAACTAAAATGTCCACCCAGCTCTGATGATTGGCAATCACTAAGTACCAGTCTTTTAGTTTGAGCTCTTCAAGGCCGGTAACACTTAGCTTGGTTGGTGTTAATAACTTTTGATTTAACGTATTAAACGTAACCCAAATAGAGGCGCATTGCTTAGCTGTCCAACTCATTAACTTTTGTAAGGGTTTGATAGGGGTAAGTTTAATTAGGCCACAAATAAAAATGGGAACAAACCAAATTAGTGTATTTATGGTGTAAAAGAAAATACTAAAAACACAACGGATCCAAGACATTACTACTTAATTCCTTTCATTAAAACTGTTCGGCAATTTAGAATGCGATACAAGAGTATCGCAATTAATCTTCAAAATATGTATACCCTTCAAGGCCCGCATTTAGCTCAGCTAAATACTGCTGCTTAATAGAGTCACTAATGTCGAGTTGCTGTACTGTGGTAGCAAAGTTATCCGAGAAAATATCGCTATCATAATCAACAAACTTTAATACATCCTTAACGCTATCACCCTTGATCGCATTGGTTAGTTGATAACCTTGTTCCGTGAGCTCTACATGGACTGAATCAGTATCACCAAATAAGTTATGTAGATCACCTAAAATCTCCTGGTAAGCTCCCACCATAAACATCGCAATGTGGTATTGTTGCCCAGGTACATATTGTGGAATAGGTAAGCTTGTTTCGATCCCTGCTCCCTCAACATATTCACGAATTTGCCCATCTGAGTCACAGGTAATATCTTGAATGATAGCGCGTTGCGTTAACGGCTTATCAAGGTTTTCAATCGGCATTACCGGGAATAATTGCTGGATCCCCCAGACATCAGGCAATGACTGAAACAATGAAAAATTCACAAATAATTTGTCGGCTAATTTTTCGTTTAAATCATCCAGTACTTCACGGTGAGCACGCGCATTGCTTAATGACGCTCGCACGCGATGCAAAATAGTAAAATACAGCTGCTCTATTTTCGCCCACTCCAACATACTTACTAAACCATGTACGTATTGGTCGTGCGCTTCACTAAATAAGTGCATTGCATCATGGTAAATTTCTAATGCCATACGCGGGTTTAAACGCTGTAAACATTGCCACATTTCATCTAACACTAACGCACTATTTGGCTCAGGTGCACTAGGGTTGCTGTGATTTGGTGCTTGCTCAACATCAATCACATCGGTGATCAACACTGCGTGGTGAGCAGTTAACGCACGGCCTGATTCAGTAATAATAGCCGGATGCGCTAAGTCATGCTGTTCGCACACTTCAGCAAACGCATTCACCACATTACGAGCATATTCCTCTACTGTGTAGTTCATTGAACAGGCACTGCGCGAGCCAGAACCTTCGTAATCAACGCCTAAACCACCACCTACATCAACGGTATTTAATGGCACACCTAGCTGGCTTAATTCTGCAAAGTGGCGTGAACATTCACGTAAAGCACGATGAATATCGCGAATATTGGCAATTTGTGAGCCTATATGAAAATGCACCATTTGCATTAAATGCAACTTATTGTGTTTTTTGAGTACTTCAACGGCCGTTAATACTTGCCCAGCTGTTAAGCCAAATTTACCTTTTTCGCCACCGGTATTTTGCCACTTCCCTTTACCCACTGAGTTTAAACGGATGCGAATACCAATGGCAGGCTCGATGCCTAGATCTTCAATCTCGGCTAATAACGTTGTTAACTCAGATAGCTTTTCAACTACGATTTTAACTTTATGGCCCATCGCTTGGCCAATACATGCTAAACGTAAAAACTCACTGTCTTTGTATCCATTACAAACAATAGTGATCGGTTGTTTTGCCACACCTAAAATCGCCATTAACTCAGGTTTTGAACCGGCTTCTAAACCGACTAAGCCACTCGGGTGCGCCAATAACTTACTTACTACTGAACGCTGCTGATTTACTTTGATCGGATATACGCAAGTATATTGACCTTGGTAGGCACGGGCATTGCGCGCGCTACTAAATGCGCTGGTCATAGTATCTACACGATTTTGCAAGATATCGGTAAAGCGTACTAATACTGGTAACGTTAAACCCTGCTTTTTAAATTGTTCCGTTAACTCGGTTAATGAAATAGCGGCTTTCGTTTGATCGCCATCTGGGAAAGCAACCAGCTCACCTTGGCTATTAATATCAAAGTAACCATCGCTCCAATGAGCAACGTTATATGTAGAGCGTGCTGTATCTAAACCCCAAGTCATGGCAAATTCTTCTATAGTTAACAAGTTTCGCGGAATCACGCATTTTAGTACGTCATAACCCTCTACGCTAACAAAAAATGACCTTTAAGCCAAAGCTAAGATAAAATATATTCGCTATACTGATAAAATTTCATTGAGCAAAACGCCAAGCACTGGCAGAATTGCCCCTTTTTCATACTCAACTCAAAAGTGTAACTAGCGACATGGCAAATTTAGATCAAAGTAAATGGTTTACAGAAATCAGTGAACGTGACGGCAGTGCGTTTTCTATGCGCATCAACAAAAAGCTAGAAGAACAGCAATCGCCTTTTCAAAAAGTCGAAATGTACGAGACAACAGACTTCGGTAATCTAATGATTATTGACGGTTGTACTATGGTAACTAGCCGTGAAAACTTTTTTTACCATGAAATGATCAGCCACCCTGCACTACTTGCACACCCAAACCCAAAAAATGTAGTTATTATTGGTGGTGGTGACTGCGGCACTTTACGTGAGGTACTCAAGCACCCGGGCGTTGAGTCTGTTACACAAATCGATATCGATGAAGTAGTGACGCAAATGTCACTTAAATACTTCCCTGAGTTATGTGAAGCAAACCAAGATCCTCGCGCTACAGTAATGTTTGACGACGGTATTAAATACATGCGTGAAGCTGCAGCAGAATCAATCGATATCGTGATTGTTGATGGCACTGATCCAGTCGGTCCAGGTGAAGGTTTGTTTAACCATGCCTTTTACACGAGCTGTTTAAATGCACTACGCCCTGGCGGCATTATGGTCCAACAAAGTGAATCACCGCTTATGCATATGCCATTACTGGTTGAAATGCGCGATGCGATGACTGATGTAGGCTTTAACGACTTACAAACACTGCCATTCCCACAACCTATTTACCCAAGTGGCTTATGGTCAGTAACACTTGCTCGTAAAGATGAAGCATTCGCTGGTTTTAGAGAAGACGCAGCAGCAGAGCTTGCGCAAACTACAGAGTATTACAATAATGGTATTCACCATGGCGCATTAGCAACACCAAACTTTATGAAGCGCGCTTTCGAAAAAAAGTAAACGTTATACCAATCGTTTTAAGTTACTGACCATTTATAGCGACAGAAAAATACAGTGGTAACAAGGCAGAGATTTTGACATGTAGTTGTTCTCGGCAATTGCTCCTGCATTGCTCTACCTCTTGCATCCATGCAGTCGTACATGAAAAATTACTAACGCAGTTAGCGCTTTATTTAGCGCGCTAGAATGGTTAAATATTTAAGTCGATTGGTATTAGATACTAACAACGCAAAAAAGGGTTCTATCGAACCCTTTTTTATTGCCTACAGCAAACAATTAAACTTTAAAGCGCTGCAATAGGCGGTTTAATTCATCGGTTAATTGATTCATTCTTACCGCGACTTCTTCGGTTGAACGTGCCAGCTCGCCACCTTGCATGGTTTGCTCGTTCAATGACGATAAATTATGACTTATTTCTTCCGCTACTGCGGTTTGCTCATCGGTAGCTTGGGCTGTTTGCATAGCCATATCATTCACTTTTACTGATGACTCTTGCATCGCATTAAGCACATCATTGGTTTGCGTAAACGAGGCTACGGCTTCATCTGCAAAGCGTTTGCCACCATTAATTGCCGTTAAAGACTGCTCGACACTATTGGCAAACTGCTCAACCATTTTTTGAATATCGTTGGTACTTTCTTGAGTGCGCGTTGCCAAGGTGCGTACTTCATCGGCGACCACCGCAAACCCCCGCCCTTGTTCGCCAGCACGCGCCGCTTCGATAGCAGCATTTAACGCAAGTAGATTAGTTTGCTCTGCAATCGCGCGGATCACTTCCAGCACTTTAGCTATATTATCAGAGCTTTGTTGCAGTTCGGTTGATTTGTTACTGGCATGTTCCATATTTTCAGATAGCGCGACTATTTTATCACTCGAATTAGCCACAGCCGTTAAACCTTGCTTAGCCAGGTGCTGTGAGTTATCGGCTTCTTTTGATGACTGCTGCGCCACATTAGCTACTTCGCGACTAGCAACACTCATTTGATGAACCGCACTGACAATTGATTCAGATGCTTGGCTGAGTTTTTGAGTGATCTGATTATTTTGATTTGCGAACTGGCTTAAATCAGTTCCTAAATGGTTAAGCTCATTAGATTGGCCTAAAATATCACGGATCAATTGCTGCAAATTATCTAAAAAGCGATTAAATGCCGTTGCCAGCTCGGCAAATTCATCTTGGCTTTTTACCACAATACGCTCTGTTAAATTACCATCACCAGAGGCAATATCATTAATTCTCGCAGTCACGTAATGCATTTGCTTCGTTAACTGACGTGGGATCATATAACTGAACCAAGCTGAAATGGCTAACAGCACCACCACCATAGTCAGTAAAAACAGTTTCGTTGTGGTTATCTTCTCTAGCAGCTGTTGTTTTTCTTGTTTAGACGTCAATTCAGCTTGTTCACCTGCTTTATCTAAAATATCGCGCAGCGCTGCAAACTCAGTATTAGCCTGCTGATTTTTTTGCTTGTTTTGTGGGTCATTGATATACGCGTTTGATGCTGATAACCATTTTTCAAAGGCACTATCAAAGCCAGTAAACTGCGCCGTTACTTGCGGGTAGGCTGATAAAAAATGTAAATATTGATTAAAACGATCGGTCACTTGCTGTGCGTTTTCTTGATGATCTTGCAACTCTTCGGCATTACCTATCTTATTGGTTACTAGGTGTAGTTCAGCTACTTTGGCTTGGTAAAGATCACGGTCACCATTAACCACTACTGAAATAGCATTTAAAAATCGCTCAGATTGTGCTTCTAACGCATCTTTTTGTAAGTTAATTAAGTGAGTATAGCCTGCTATCAGTACTATTATCGCAATCCCAAGTAACACAATTGGCAGCGAGCTCTTGATTCGAATACTCTGTAAGTTCATTTTTCACCTTTGCATAAAATACAACATCAGCCACAACTTAATATAGTTCAAACTATCTGAATTACCATTAAAAGCGCCACTGAACATTTAAGCTAATTTGTTGCTGTGATAGGTTTTTGGGATTATTCATCGCCATGCGATTATCTGCTTGGCTATGTAATGCTGAGCCCTCAATCCCTAGTTGCCACTGCGGCGTTAATTGATAGCGCCAGGTCGCGGTTATACCTTCACCTTCACTGGCATTAGGATCAAATTGCCAGTCGTCATGATCGGTTACCTCAAAATAATCATAACGCATTGAAATACGATGCTTGGCCATTTTATGACTTACTAATATAAAGTGACTATAGAAGCTATTATTTACACCGCGTTTAGCACCCATAGCGGTAGTGCCCGACATCATTTGCGCAATTAAGCGCGTATTCGCAGTAAATTTATATAGCCACGCGACGCTGCTAAAACGAGTATCCCATGCATATTGCCCAGTACTTCTATTTAGTGCTGCAGGGTCGCCATTATTATCGTAATAATAAAAACGAAATTGTGATTTTTTTAAATAATCCCAGTGAATTCCTGCATAATAACCAAAGCGCCCATCAACCTCCTCAAAGGGCAAGACCTGATTTGCCTGATACTGAAGTTCGGTGCTATTAAATGAAGCGATTGGCGCAAACGCAATACTTTCATTAAAGGTCGTTTGGCGGTCATGCACTGCAAAGCCACGCCAAGCTAATAATGTGCCTGCAGGATCATTACCTTTAAATGTAGCGCCAACCAATGCAAAGCTATGGGTACTGTTAAAGCTGCGCCCTGGCCGCTTGATAGTGGCCTCAACCCCAACGGTACGTACCTCTTCACCTATCCATGAATTTATTGCTGAGTTAGTGTAATTATATGGTGAAAGCCAGCCCATATCTGGATTTTCTAATGATAATAACGGGTAAAAACCACCTACCCGCAGATGCCATTTATAGTTACTCGCTGTTAGCGGCTTATATTGCAAATATGCTTGGCTAAAACCTAAAGTCGGCTGCGGATCTTGATAAGCATTAATAACCCCATGTGCTGACCAAGCGGTGGTTAAATCAGTCCTAAAATCAACGACTCCCTGAGAAAGCACAATGCCATCATTGTCACTATCGTATCGGTATAGCCCTACGCTACCTTGTTGCCAACTTACGTATTGATCACCCTGAACTGCACTTAGTAGCACTAAGCCCTTTACTTGTGCAAAAGCATTGCACGTTAATGTTAGCCCCACTACACCTAGGTAAAAGCAAGCTTTATTCATAGTCGTCAAATTCATCAACACCCACCGCAACACGAGAAATAATCGCCTGTTTTATTTGATAAACAACCGGCGCACTAGTTAGTGCAATGGCTTTGCTTTCAGTTTTGCTGATGTCACTAAATTCGGAGTGCCAAATATTGAGTGTAAAATCTCCGGCCTCAAGCGCCAGCTCAATTTGTCCTTTATCATTGGTCATTGCGTAATACGGACTATCAACCACCACAATATACCCCAACATCCAATCATGAATATTACAGCCTAATTCAACTACGCCCGTTTGCTCAAAACTGATCGGATCCTGTGGTTGCTCTCGGTATAGCTTTAGCTCAAACGATTTAGCTTTGGAAAACGAATACACGTGGTGCATGATTGAATCTGCATTTGGAAACTCAACTTGAGCATTTTGCGGTACCACCAACACATGGGGAATAAACTGCCGGTCTTTTTGAGTCATTATAAAGGGTGTAGTTGGCGCGGGGAATTCAACACTTTTATCCGCAGGCGTTAACCAGACGACGGCATTAGCGAGCGGTTTTTGCTGTTGATCATTAATGGTGATAATACCAGCGTAACTATTAAAAACCATTAAACACAATGAAAGAATGAAGGTCTGCTTTAACATTTTAATATCTTCTTATTTAACTTCATTCATTATAAACCAATTAGATTAATCTTTTGTTAATTATATTCTGTTAAAAATATCTCGTTAATTATTTTTCAATATTTAACCTAAGCTAACTAATGAGCTGAATACGTATGCAGTCATCTCGTAATCTAGGCCCTTGCGCTTTATGCTAAATGCTTCAATTAGGTTACACCTCAAGGAACAGCTATGCGATTACCTTTGCTACTTCTGCTTGGACTTTCAAGTGCTTGTTTTGCTAAAGACGCGACGATTCAATCCCCGAACGGAAATATAACAATAACCATTTCGGATCAGCAAGCTACACCAAGTTATAAAATCAGCTTTAACGGCAAAGATGTTATTGAAAATTCAGCTCTTGGCTTCGAATTTAAACAACAAGCCGCCTTTGCTGAAGGTTTTACAATCACCGACGTTAACAACTCCCAACATAACAGCCAATGGCAGCAACCTTGGGGTGAACGCCAAACTATTATAGATAAACATAATGAGCTCGCGGTTACGTTTAAAAAGCCAGCGCCACAAGGCGGCACTTACACGGTTCGTTTTCGAGCTTTTAATGATGGCGTCGGTTTTCGTTACGAAGTACCTAAACAAGCTGGATTTGAAAATATTGAAATCACTAAGGAGCTAACCGAATTTGCAATTAGTGGTGCGGATAAAGCCACCGCATGGTGGATCCCAGCTCGTGGTTGGAACCGTTATGAATATGTTTATAACACCACTCCACTGCAACAAGCTGCTCTTGCGCATACTCCATTTACCTTTAAAAACGCTGATGGCGTCCATGTGAGCATTCACGAAGCTGCATTAGTTGATTATGCAGGGATGGTGCTCAATCAACGTCGCCCAGGGACTTTACAAGCCGACTTAACGCCTTGGTCTGATGGTGTTGCGGTTAAAAAACATGGCGCATTTAATACTCCGTGGCGCACCATTCAAATTGGTGACAAAGCCGTTGATTTGATCAACTCAGATATTATTTTAAACCTCAACGAACCAAATAAACTCGGTGATGTATCGTGGGTTAAACCAGGTAAATATGTCGGTATTTGGTGGGGCATGCATATCAATGAGAACACTTGGGGCAGCGGTGAAAAGCACGGTGCGACCACCAAAGAAACCAAGCGCTACATGGATTTTGCAGCTAAATACGGTTTTGATGGGGTACTCGTCGAAGGCTGGAATATTGGCTGGGATGGCGACTGGTTCTTCAATGGTGATGTTTTTAGTTTTACCAAACCTTACCCTGACTTTGATATTGCAGAGCTAACTCGCTATGGCAAAGAAAAAGGCGTACAGCTGATTGGCCACCACGAAACGTCTGGCAACGTAACCAACTACCGCAACCAGATGGAAGACGCCTACGCACTGTACGAAAAATCTAACGTTAGCCAAGTAAAAACAGGTTACGTAGCAGATGGCGGCAACATCAAACGCATTGATGAAAACGGCATTGCTCGCCATGAGTGGCACGATGGCCAATTTATGGTTAATGAATACCTACACAGCGTGCAACTGGCTGCAAAACATAAAATCAGTATTAACACCCATGAACCGATAAAAGACACAGGTCTGCGCCGTACTTATCCGAACTGGATAGCCCGCGAAGGTGCTCGCGGCCAAGAGTTTAATGCATGGGGCACACCGCCAAATCCACCAGAGCATATTCCAATGCTCGCCTTTACCCGTATGTTAGCTGGGCCAATGGACTTTACACCCGGCATTTTTGATATGAGTTTTAATGGATTAGGTGGTGATACAAATCGTCCACAAACCACACTTGCGAAACAACTCGCGTTATATGTCGTAATGTATAGTCCAATCCAAATGGCCGCTGATCTTCCGCGTAACTATTTAGCCAAACCGGACGCATTTAAATTTATTCAAGACGTACCAACAGATTGGCAACAAAGTATCGCACTAGCGGGTGAGGTTGGCGATTACGTGGTGTTTGCTCGCAAAGAGCGTAAGCGTGATAACTACTCTGGTAACGACTGGTTTTTAGGAGCAGTAACCGATGAGCAAGCTCGCAGCATAGAGATAAAACTCGACTTCTTAGAGCAAGGTAAAAAGTTTGAGGCACAAATTTATCGTGATGGTAATAATGCGCAGTGGAAAAACAACCCATACGATTTAAAAATCGAAAAGCGCATAGTCACAGCTGCTGATAAGTTAACGCTTAAACTTGCCACCAGCGGCGGCACAGCAATTAGATTTAAAGCTTTATAATAGCGCGAAGTCGATAGTGAAAATAGGAGGCGCGAGTTTCTCTCGCGTCTTCTTTTTGATAAACAATCGGCAAATAAAGAACCTCCAATTCATAATGTTAACGTATGAGTTAGCCCTTAAAATAATTGTTCAATGCTACAGTTCATGACCTCATTAAACTGTTGGCATCATCATTACTGCAACCAAAAGCAACTATGCTTATATTGATGGCGCTGTTGTATCACCCCCTGAAAATACCTAACACATCCTATAAATAGCACGTGAAATACCGTGTAATAGTTTTATTTCCATTATTGCTCTACTTTTACAGATTAAAAAGTTAGTTAATTAGTAACAGTAGGAATACCAAGCATGGCTGTGAGGCATATATTTAATAATTTTGAAAAATTACGCAGCACTAATAAACAACTAAATGGCAGTCAGCTCAATAATAGTGAACTTGCTTAAAAGGACTTTTAGAGCTAATACCTCTAGAGCCGCTTCAATACTATAAGGAATATAATAATGGCTAAGAAACCCAAAAATCGCAGTATTAAAACGCTAGCAACTGCTAACAATGTGCCATGTTGGTCAAATGACAAAGATGTTGAATTAGCCTGCCAGCGGTTAACTGAAATGTTTGTTGGCCTTGGTCAAGTGCCGCGTATAGAAAAAGGTCAACAGCCAGCACAACGAGCTGTATTTAGAAAGCAACATGGCATCGCTTACGGCCACTTTATTATCAATCCAGATATAGACCCACAATTTAAAATTGGCATTTTTGCAGGCAAAGAATACGAATGTGCAGTGCGCTTTTCAAGTGATACGTTAGCATCATCACCAGATTTACACAGCACATTAGGATTGGCAGTGAAGCTCTTTGGAGTAGATGGGCCAAAGCTGATTGGCGAAGGTGATACCGCAGATTTTATTTTTCAAAACATGGATCGATTTTTCACCAAAAATGCGCAACAGATGTGCCAATTCACCACTGCAGGCGTGATCGATAAAAACTATGATGCCTATTTAAATAATCCAAAACACATACAAACAGCCAATATTTTACAGGCTATGCAAAAAGTTGAAGCAAGCTGTTTAAGCGCTAATTATTGGGCAATATTACCGTTCAAATTAGGCGAACGACAGATTGTAAAATATCTCTTAGTGCCTGAAGGCTGTGAACTTGGCGCACCAAGTGTCGATAATAATTACCTCGCTTTAGATTTGCAGCGACGTTTACGTCAAGGCAGTGCAACATTTCGCTTTGAAGTACAATTAAGAACAAACCCAAAAACAATGCCACTTGATGATGCACAAGCCGTGTGGAGCTGTGAAGAAAGCCCATACGTATGTATTGCGCGGCTGCATTTAGCACAACAAAATATTACCGCGATTGGTCAAGCTGAGCTTGGTAATAACTTAGCGTTTAATATTTGGCGTACTTTAGCCGCCCATGAGCCTCTAGGTAGCATTGCATTGGCTCGAAAGTCAGCCTATGCGGCCAGTGCTCATGCCCGACATACAGCCAACGGTCAGCAGCTACAAGAGCCTAAACAGTTAAGTGAATTTAAGCCACAGCAAGATCAAGATACTGACTCTGAGTGTATTGTTTATGCCGGTATTTATCCGCCTATTGGTGTAATGCGCGTGGGTAATAGTAAAAAAGGCTACTTTATTGGCCCGCAACAACCGCAGCCCATAGCTCATACTGATGAATACAGTTACCGAGATAAAACAGGTGCATTAAAGCGCCAAGCAGCTGAGTTTAGAATTTACGGTTTTAATGCCGCTGGTAAAGCGATAAAAGAACTAACCCTCGATAATGCAGACATTACTTGGCATGCTGAATTAGCAAATCAAAAAGCCTGCTGGTACGAATTTCAAATTGCTTTAGATATTCCAGAAGCCGCAGATGCGCCGCCATCGTTACTGCGTAATAACAATGTAGCCGATCGTAGCAAGCTGTTAATCAAAGGGGGTAAACACAGTATAAGCGGCAAAAACGTAAAATCTAAGCATGAGTTTATTGGCCAATTTATGGATCAGGATGTGTACTTAGGCGAAATGCGCAGTGATCAATACGGTCGCTTACTCATGCTCGGTGGTCATGGCGTGTCACGCAACGTAAACGGCGATATAGCCATTACCTTTGCAAATAATGAAGGCTGGTATGATGACACCTCAGATGGCCCAATTACAGCAGAGGTTGTATATCAGGGGGTATCGCTAAGAGTAGAACCCGCTTGGGTTATTTGCGCGCCACCGGATTATGCACCGATGCAAAAATCAGTACGCACCATGTGGGATTTAATGCGCGACGTTGCTGTAGATGCTGGTATGCTGGCAAGACCACAGCGACCTTCCTTTAGTAACGACATTCAACCCATATTTGCCCGAATGACGGATTTACAATGGGTTAATGACGGATTTGCTGGCGCATTTGGCTGGGGGGGTCAGTTTAATTACACCACCAATGAATGGCTAGAAAAGCTTAGCGATCCCTCTCCTGCCTATCAGGAATTACGCCGTACACTGTCTAATAACTTTCGTCGTTTTGATGTTCCCGGTGCGCAAGCTCCACAACTATGGCCTTGGCTGTATGGCGACGCGATTAGCATTCCTCCCACGGGCTCAGTGCGCCAGCATGCAACGCTATCAAATTTGCAGTTGAGCTTTTTAGACCAATGGGTGAAAGGTGATTTTATTAATGATTACACCCCTCAATCAGCTTGTCCGGCACATGCAAATGTAACCGCGTTAGATGATTATCCAATTGCTGAGCAGCCAGAACTACTTACTCGCGGCGCGATGGAGTTTTGCCTTGCTGATGCATTTCACCCGGGCTGTGAAATGACTTGGCCAATGCGAACTGCAGGCATGTATATGTCGGCATTTCGACTCAAACACGCCCAAGCGGACTTACAAAGCGACCGTTACTATTATGGTCCTGTGATGAATAGCGACGTTTATACTCTCGCGCAAGGACCTTTATTTGGTGGTCAAGTAGCAGGCGGGATAACACGCTGGATGGCTATTCCTTGGCAAACTGATACCGCGAGCTGTAGAGATGGCTACAGCTCTGAGTACGATCCATTTTTACCGACATTTTGGCCTGCTCGAGTGCCAAATCAAATAATGAATCAGTTCCGCTATCAACAAGTGCTTGATACCTCATTACCTGACAGTACTCGTCAACAGGCTTTTGCTTATCGTACTAATTGGCTTGATGATTTACCTCTGCACGGTAATCCTGCCACATATACAAACCAAATCAATAGTATGATAGACAACTTTGCTGAACTTGCGATTGTACAACCGCATATCGGCGTAATAGGCGATGCACAATTTCCTAGCGCAATGCAGGTTGGTATATTGCCCAACAATCCACAAGATGAGGCACAAGTTAACTTAGCGAGTAAAGCGATACAGCATACAAAAGCGACTCTCTCGGCTGAGCATGCTTCACATCGTAGTCAAACCAACTTAGGTGTTACTGAAAAAGCGAGCCGCTTTCATCGCAACAAAGGACGCTAAAGCAATGCTGCAAGAGACCGAATTACAAACGGATGTTGTGATCATTGGTGCAGGTGTGGCAGGCTGTATCGCCGCACTTGCTTTATGTGATTCATATCAAGTTACTTTGATTGATAAGTCTGAGATGCCCGAAGAGCGAATTGGTGAATGCTTAGCACCTGCCGCACGGCGTATTTTACAACAGTTAGATTTGTTAACTGAATTTGAAAACCAACTGGTGGCCAACGTACTTACCCCACAGCATTTACACAATGCAGGATTGCAAATAAGTTGGGGCCAATCAACACCCTATGTTACTGATAATCTCAGTAACCCGGATGGTTTAGGTTGGCGCTTGGATCGTCAAGTATTTGAGAGTTTTTTACGCGAAAAAGCGCTGCAACGGGGTGTCCGCTGTATTTGGCCTGCCAAATTAGCACACAGCGAATACCAAGGGCAACGCTGGCAAATAACACTAACACAGTTACAACAAGAGCAAACAATCAACATTGCGAGTCAATTCGTAATTGATGCCACTGGCCGAGAGGCTCATTTTGCAAAAAAATACACCGCTCGCAAACAACATGACCGTCTAATATCTTGCTGGGCAACCGTGGCTAATACTATTGAAAATCAACTAGGCAGCATTTGTGCCACGCAAAACGGCTGGTGGTACAGTGCACCATTACCAAACCAACGTCGTGTTTTAGCATTTCAAACGGATCCGGATTTGCTGACCAAAGGCTTACAACGTGATACAAAGTTATTTACTCAACATGCGCAATGTTATGCCAATCAAGCGAAGATTCT
This sequence comes from Pseudoalteromonas sp. SR45-6, assembly GCF_014163545.1. Lineage (NCBI taxonomy): Bacteria > Pseudomonadati > Pseudomonadota > Gammaproteobacteria > Alteromonadales > Pseudoalteromonadaceae > Pseudoalteromonas > Pseudoalteromonas sp. SR45-6. The sequence continues at coordinate 26,223 of NZ_JACJDM010000041.1, read as the reverse complement.
CGATGTATGCCAACAGCCAATAACACTGCACGGTATCGTCAGCGCGAACTCCACTCGCTTAGAGTGTTTTGCAGGCCAACAATGGGCCGCTTTAGGTGATGCAGCACTGAGCTTTGACCCAATCTCATCGCAAGGAATTTTTAATGCGATGGCAAGTGCGATGCAACTTGCCGATCTGATGAAAAAACTCGAGATAGTCAATAAAATAGAACACGATAGCCAGCTACAATTTAAAAAACTATACCAGCAACAAATAGAACAGATTTGGCATCGTTATTTAGATCACAAACGCTATTTTTACGCTCAAGAGCAACGCTGGTCAAACAGTCCTTTTTGGCAGCGCAGACAGCAGCCGAGTAGTATAAAAGTATATAATAGTATATACAGCTAACTCACTTTGACTGGTAAATAAACCTCAGCATTTAAACCGCCTTCAGGGCGATTAACCAGTTTTACTTTACCACCATGCATATCAACTATGCGCTTAATGATCGCAAGCCCTAACCCACTACCTTCACTGCCTCGCGCAGCATCGCCTTGTTTAAAAGGTTCAAATACCGTTTCAAGTTCACTTTCAGGAATACCTGGGCCATGATCTTTTACAATCACCATAGCGTATTTTTTATCACGACTTAGCGCAGTTTCAACATCAATATCACCATCCGAATAACGGATTGCATTTTCAATCATGTTGGTAATAACTCGCTTGATTGCCACCATACTTAAAGGAATGTTACTAATACTAGGATTTTCGCTAAAAGTGATAGTGCGTTGATGTTTTTGTTCTGAATGCACCACTTCTGACACTATCGCGTTGAGATCTTCAAGCGCTAACTCCTCACGTTTGTGATGACGCAAATACTCAATAAACTGATCAATAATGGCATTCATGTCTTCAATATCGTAGATGATCCCTTCACGCAGATAATCTTCTTCATCCGACATCATTTCGGTAGCAAGGCGAATGCGCGTCAGCGGCGTACGTAAATCATGAGACACCCCAGCCATAAGTAGACGGCGATCGTTCTCAAGCGCTGCTATACCACGTGACATTTGATTAAATGCGCGGGTTACTTCGATGACTTCAGTTGAGCCGTGTTCCTCTAATTTTGTAGAAAAATCTCCAACCCCTACTTTTACCGCCGCTTGTTGCAGCGCTTTTAAAGGTCGATTCAAATGACGTGCGAACAGCCAACCACCGAGTACACTTAAAAAGCCGATACTAGATAAATAAAAGGTTAGAAATTCGAGATTATTTTCTTTAAAACCAGTTAGCGGTACTTTAACCCAGTAACCCGGTGCTTGCGGCGCTTCTACCCAATAAACAAGCGGATCTGTTTGGCTAATACGCACTCGGGCTGAACCATGCAGTTGCTCAGACATACTACGCGACAACATCGAATATTCACGAGTTTGCGCCAAACCTTCGCTCATCGCTTGGCGCTGGGTCATAACTTCGATACCGGTTATTTCAAAAAACTTTTCAGACACCTCATCACTTATTTCAACGCCATCTTCCCAGTCTATAAACACAGTTTTGATTTGTTTTGCGAGAATAAGGTTAACTTGCTCAATAGTAGGCTTAACTACGTAAAGGCTAACCGTGATGTAAGACACTACTTGGTTGATCAACAATAGTGCCGCAACTAAAAACACCGTTTGTCCAAATGCACTTTTGGGAAACATACTCATTATGGCTATTTTTCACCATCTGGAACAAATACGTAACCTAAGCCCCATACAGTTTGAATATAACGTGGATTAGCGGCATCGACTTCGATCATGCGACGCAAACGTGAGACTTGTACATCGATACTACGCTCTAATGCACTGTAATCTCGACCACGCGCTAAGTTCATTAACTTATCACGACTAAGCGGCTCTCGTGGATGTGTAACAAGCGCTTTCAATACCGCAAACTCACCACTGGTCAACGACATGGTTTTGTCGCCTTGGCTCATTTCACGGGTGGCTAAATTAAGCGAAAACTCACCAAACGAAATATGATTTTCTTCTGCTGACGGTGCACCTGGCACTTCTTTTGAACGACGACGCAAAATGGCTTTAATACGCGCTAATAATTCACGAGGGTTAAATGGTTTCGGGATGTAATCATCAGCACCAAGCTCTAAACCGATAATACGATCAACCTCATCACCTTTGGCAGTTAACATGACAATTGGAATTTCATTTTCTTTTTGGCGTAACCGCTGACAGATAGATAAGCCATCTTCACCGGGTAACATTAAATCAAGTACCATCAAGTGAAAGTTTTCACGCTCTAACAGCCGATCCATTTGTTCTGAATTAGCAGCTGTACGCACAATAAATCCTTGTTCTACCAAGTAGCGCTCTAACAAGCTGCGTAAGCGCATATCATCATCAACGACTAATACTTTTGTGGTTTCATGTCCCATCACTTTCATTCTTATTTTTCTGTACTGTTATGATTAATATAAATGAAAAACATGATAATAAAAAACTAATTAGGTCACTAGATTGTTACTGAACATTTCAAGCCCACAAAAATGCTGGCGAGAACAAAAATCAGCTCGACAAGCCAACAAGATTTTTATACCTTGCCTAGGTGTTTCTCAAGGTAATAATTTAAACGTGAAAACTAATTTAATCACCCGCGAAGGGTATTTACAGCTGCAACAAGAACACGACCACTTATGGAATGTTAAACGCCCTGAAGTCACAAAAATAGTGAGCTGGGCTGCTAGCCTTGGTGACCGTTCAGAAAATGCTGATTACCAGTACAATAAACGTTTGTTAAGACAAATAGATCGTCGCGTGCGGTATTTACGCAAACGCATGCCAGATCTAAAAATAATTGATTACTCGCCGCAGCAAGCTGGTAAAGTGTTTTTTGGTGCATGGGTCGAAATAGAAAATGAACAAGGTGAAGTGCTGAAGTTTCGCATTGTTGGCCCTGATGAGATTTATGACCGCAAAGATTATATCTCGATTGATTCGCCGATGGCGCGCGCATTATTGAAAAAACAAGTGGATGATGAGTTTTATGTTACAACTCCGCAGGGCAAAAAAGAGTGGTACGTTAACAGTATCAGTTACTCTGGGGCTTCATAAATCCTCAGTAAAACGATAGATCCTCGCTTCTCATTATTCAGATAAGGTTAATTATTGATTGTCTAAAGTGAATTTGTAGACTATAAATAAAAGTACTCAAGTAAAGCATTTCGCGCTTGAGTTGAATATTAGAAGGTAGTAGTTATGTCAAACGTAATACATCGCATAGTAAGTAATGCCGTGTTATTTACACTCTTAATGAGTGTGAGTTTGACTGTAATTGCTCAAGGTTTTGACGACCACGACCATTTATCCCCAACCGCAAACTATGTTGCTTGTGACATTCCTGACCAAGCTAATCTTGACGTTGACTTAGACACACACGTTGACGGGATCTCTATCAGGGTGCTTCAACCACTCCCTGAAAACATTTTATCACTTTATGTGAGTACCACTTTCGTACAACCTTTTAGCTATGCGTATCAGCGTGGACCACCGGCTTATTTTATTTAATTTATCGCTTAAAAACTTGATTAAATTTAATAATATAATTGGTGATTACTATGGCTAACTTTAAAGAACTTCGTACTCAAGACATTTCTAAAGGCGTTTTATCTCACACTTACCGTGACACTCAGCCGTTAATTGATTTAACGTCTCCGGCTTTGAAAATGGTCAATAATTTTACTCAAAAAGACCCGCTACGTGCTCATTTTGAAACCAGCATTGTTGATGCATTAAAACAGATCACTAGCCAACATACAGACTTTATTTTAGTAGTAGATGACAAAGAAAAATTACTTGGTATAGCATCTAGTGCGGATCTACAAAGCTCAAAAATTATGATTTTAGCACAGCGCTTAAATGTACCTCGCAACGAAGTTAACTTACTTCATGTAATGACACCACTTAGCCACTTAACTGGCGTAAGTATGCAAAGCTTAAGCTATGCTTGTATTGGTGATGCACTACAAACAATGGAACAAAACGGTATTATGTTTTTACTGGTTACTACCGCACATAATGAAATTTGTGGTTTAATTTCAGCTCGAGAAATTGCTAAAACATTACAAATTCCGTTACATATCACACCTATCGCGCACAGTTTTAGTGAAGTAATGCAACATATTGAACACCCTCATTAAGCACTGATACATGTTTAATTGAACCACCTCTTTAAAAGGCCTTAAAGTATATAAATAGCATACTTTAAGGCCTTTTTATTAAGCCCTGCTGTGATATTATTCAAGCAATTAATTACGCCAAAACTATCGTTCTGGTCTTCAAATTGTTTAATAAGGTTTTTGCATGAGCAATATCTCTGCACGTTTAGCCACTGAGCTGAATGCTCAAGAGCAACAAGTTATAGCTGCTACAAAATTACTCGATGAAGGTTCAACAGTGCCTTTTATTGCCCGCTATCGTAAAGAAGTAACGGGTGGTTTAGACGATACCCAATTACGATTGTTAGAGCAGCGTTTATCGTATTTAAGAGAGCTGGAAGAACGTAGAGCCTTCATTCTTTCGACGATTAAAGCGCAAGATAAACTCACTACCAGCTTAGCTGCCGATATTAATAATGCGGATAGCAAGACTGAACTTGAAGATTTATATTTACCTTACAAAGCTAAGCGCCGCACTAAGGGGCAAATTGCTATTGAAGCTGGTCTTGAGCCGTTAGCGAATGCTTTATTTAATGATGCTTCTTTAGATCCTGAGCAACAAGCCGCTGGCTACCTAAATGCAGAAGCCGGCTTTGCTGATGAAAAAGCAGTTCTGGATGGCGCTAAATTTATTTTAATGGAACGCTTTGCTGAAGATGCCAAACTGCTCGCCAAATTTCGTAGTCACATCAGTCAGCACGGCCAAATCGAAGCAAGCTTAATCAAAGGCCAAGAACAAGCTGGCGCTAAATACCGAGATTATTTTGAGCATCAAGAAGCGCTTAAAAAAGTGCCTTCGCACCGCGCTTTAGCTATGTTGCGCGCGCGCAACGAGGGTATTCTACAGTTAACAATCAACCCTGAGCCAAGTTCAGAAAACCCGGCCCATATGTGTGCCGTGATGATTGCCGATCATTACCGCCTTGATATTAACAACCAAGTAGCCAGCCCGTGGTTACTCACTGTCGTGCAGTGGGCCTGGAAAATTAAGCTAGGCTTACATTTAGAAAACGAATTTTTAGCAGCCATGCGTGAAAAAGCCGAAACAGGCGCTATCGATGTGTTCGCTAAAAACTTAAAAGACTTACTTATGGCTGCCCCTGCTGGGCCTCGCATAACATTGGGCCTAGATCCTGGTCTGCGCACTGGCTGTAAAATTGCCGTTGTTGATAGCACTGGTAAGTTATTAGCCACACAAACTATCTTCCCACATGCACCACAAAATCATTGGGATAAATCAGTACGAACGCTAGAGCAGTTATGCCGCCAACATAAAGTCGAGCTAATCGCTATTGGTAACGGCACCGCTTCACGCGAATCAGACAAACTGGTTGCTGAATTAATCAAAGCAAATAGCGAGCTAAAACTCAATAAAATTATGGTCAGTGAAGCTGGCGCATCGGTGTATTCAGCATCAGAATTTGCTGCTAATGAGTTTCCTGATTTAGATGTGTCGTTACGTGGTGCGGTTTCAATTGCGCGTCGCTTACAAGATCCACTGGCTGAACTTGTGAAAGTGGAGCCTAAGTCAATTGGTGTAGGTCAATATCAGCACGATGTATCACAAAGCCAACTAGGGCAAACTCTGACTTCTGTTGTTGAAGATTGTGTGAACTCGGTAGGTGTAGATTTAAATATGGCCTCAGTGCCATTGCTTGCGCGTGTTTCAGGGTTAAATAAAACCTTAGCGCAAAATATTGTTAATTATCGCGATGCTAACGGTTCATTCACTAAACGCTCAGAGCTAAAGAAAGTAGAGCGTTTAGGGCCAAAAGCATTTGAACAAGCCGCCGGTTTCTTAAAAATTAGTAATGGCAGCGACCCACTTGATAAATCATCAGTTCACCCGGAAGCTTACCCTATCGTTAAACGCATTTGTGAACAAAATAGTCTCGATGTAAATAACCTAATTGGTAACTCAGAGCTGCTGAATAAGTTAGTTGCCAATGACTACATTGATGATAAATTTGGCTTACCAACGGTTACCGACATCATCAGTGAACTTGATAAACCTGGACGCGACCCTCGTCCTGATTTTAAAACAGCAGAGTTTAAAGCAGGTGTTGAAAAAATCAGTGACTTAAAGCCAGGGATGATTTTAGAAGGCGTGGTTTCAAACGTAGCTAACTTTGGTGCTTTTGTTGATGTGGGTGTGCACCAAGATGGTTTAGTACATATTTCAGCGATCACTAATAAGTTTATCTCTGATCCGCGTGAAGTAGTTAAAGCAGGTGATATTGTAAAAGTAAAAGTAGTGGAAGTTGACGCTGCCCGTAAACGTATTAGTTTTACCATGCGTTTAGACGATGACATTGATACCAGCAATAAACCTGCTCCATCAGTCAGTCAAAAGCCGCAAGCCAATAATCGTAACAATGCTCAGCAACCTCGCGCTGCAAAACCAACACGCGATACCGGTAATGCAATGATGGGTAATGCATTTGCAGACGCCTTCGCAAATGCAAAAGTGAAAAAATAACGCTTAAGCAAAAACGCCACAAACTCAGTTTGTGGCGTTTGCAATTCTGCTATTTAAATCCGATTTAAAAATAATAACGAAATGCTGCTGCTGCGATGTCAGCGTATTCATCGGTGTAACTGTAGGAAGCAGCAAACGTTATTTTTTCAGTGACTGCGTAATTTATACCCGCTTTTAACAGGAGGTTATTTTCACTTTCAGCATCATGTAAACGTACATAACCAGCACCTACGCCATGTAAACGTTCATAACCAACGCCTGCATTTACTTCAAATTGTTCGCTCAATAAATGTCGAATTTGTGCAGTTACTTCAAAGGAGTCAGCTGTTTCTGAACCTTCATAGTATGTTTTTGAAACATCAAAAACATTACCATCAGATTCAAGTCTATGTACAAATGTTTCCTCAGTCTTAACCTTACTTTTCCCATACTTCAGGGCATAGTCAACAGAAGTTTCTCTTGAAAAATGTTGAATGTATCCAAAGCCAACATTATAACGAGTTAAACTCATATCCGTTGTTTCATAGTAAGAATCTGTCATATTAGATGTATAAGTGCCATCTGGTAGAGGAGCAAATGATGTAAATGTAGTAGTGCTAGAATAGTCAACACGACTTTGAGAATACGAGCCTGTCACGAACCAACTTTCAAAAATTTGTTTGCTAAGATTAATAACGTACCCATCGTAGCCAGAATACATTGGGCTGTCAGGGTCCGTTTTATCATTGCTTTTAATGTCAGTTTTTGTATAGCCAACTTCAACATAATCGTAGCTTAAAAGTGATGCTTGGTTTGCTGCGGCGGTGATTGAGAAAAGTGATAAAGCCCCAGCTAATACTGCATATTTCATTTAATTGTCTTCCATACTAAAAATCGCCACAAAATCTATTTGCGGCGATTTTAATTTTTTATTTCAAGATTAAAAGTAAAAGCGTAACGTCACTGCAATGTCTGCGTACTCATCAACGTAACGGTATGAAGCACCTAAAATTGCTTTTTCAGTCAAGGTATAATTAAAACCCGCTTTTAAAACAACGTTATTGTCACTTTCTTCATCATGTAAACGCTCGTAGCCAAGTCCCGCGTTGACTTCAAATTTATCCGTGACTAAATGCCTAACTTGCACATTAGCAGAGAGGATATCAGCACTATCTGAGTCCGAGTAACCTGATTCTGACGATGAGAATACTTGGCCATTAAACCTTTCTTCGACGAGGTTTATGAAGTCAGTGCTGTACTTCAGTCTACCTAGATTGATACTGTAATCTAAATTGGTAACTGCAGATAAACGTTGAATATAACCCGCACTGAGCTCTAATCTAGTAAATTCAGCGTCTAGCTTTCCTTCAGTGTATAACTGTGACGTTCCGACATACTCACCGTTTTGAAAGATATCACGATAATCCTCAGAGACACTATTTGACAGATCATCTGATGTGCTTGCATATAAACCGGTTAGATACCAATTACTACTTACTTGCTTGCTAAGCTTAACTGCATAGCCATCAAAGCTAAGTTCATCCAAGCCATCTACGTCCATTTTTGCATAGCCAACTTCGACATAGTCATAACTTAAGCCAGCCGTTTCATTCGCCACCGCTGTTATTGAAAAAAGTGATAAAGCACCTGCGATTACTGCATATTTCATTTAATTGTCTTCCATACTAAAAATCGTAGGGAAAATAGCAGTTACAGTAATGTTTCACAATTAAGTGCATACATCTTTAGGTAAATAAATGTGAATAACCACACTTAAAAAATGATTTATTTGGATTTAAATTGAGGAAACACATATTACGAGGGAGCAACTATATGGTTGCAGAAAAGCCAGACTGTCCATAAGGCGAGGTGGCGGCTTGATAAAACTGCGCAATGCGACCTGCACGCTGCTCAACTTCAATATCGCGCTTAGCCGTTGCGGTTTCTGATTCAGCAGTAGCTGCAACTTTCTCATCCTTTGTTAATTCGTTATCTACTTTGAACGATACTGATTGCGTACTGCTTTCATCATCACTGTCTATATTACTAAGCTCTGCTTGCGCTGCAGCGAGCTTTTGAGTGGCATCAGCAGCAATCGAACGATCAGCACCAGAAGGCTCTGCCGGCGCTAAAGCTGCAGCACGTACCGTTTGCATTTTCTCTATTGTAGCTCGCGGGTCACCTGCTATTTCAGCAACGTCAATTTGTACTTCGCCACCAACAGCGTAATTGGTACCATCAGGTCCGCGTTGGTACTCATAACTTGGCGAACCTGCGTGTTGACCACCAACTGATGAGTGAGCTTGCTCATGAATACGTACTTCAATATCACGCGCTTTTAACTCTTTAATTTGCTCAGCGTCTTGTTGCTCTTGCTGAGCTACTTGCTCTTTTTGCTTTGCTTCTTTCTCTGTATCTTGTTGTTGCTGTTCATTTTGCTCTGGGTTTTGCTCTGCATCTCCCTGCTGACGCTCTTGAATTACTTTTTCGTCGGCAAGTTTACCCTTGGCATCATAAGTGCCGGTATCAGTTGTACCGGGTTGTTTAGTTTTTTCATTATCACCAAGCGCTTTGTTTTCAGCATTAGTCGGTTTTGTAGCTGCAGGTGGCGGGATAACTTCCCGAAGTTGGTTGTCACGCCGAGCGGTTTCCGTATAAACATTTGCGGTGTTTATATTAATATTTGGAAATGGCGTGACAATGTTCATGGCAAATTAAACACGAATATCAATCAAAGTCCCCAGCACTTCGTCTGCGGTTTGAATTGATTGCGTATTGGCTTTGGCATTAAACTCTTCGACCTTTAAATTGACCAAGGCTTCATCAATACGTGGTGGTTGTGACACAGGAGCGGTTACCGCTTCTTCCGGACGAGCAGCTTGCAGCTGGCGCTGTTGGGCAAGCTGGGCGTCGTCTTGTTGCTCAATGCTGGCGCGATTTATTTCTGCGCTGGCTTTCTCTATACCCTGACTGGCACGATTAAAACCTTCAACACCGTTATTAAACACAGATCCGATTGGCATATAACACCTCCACCAATGATATATTGGTTAATTATCGCTCATAAAACAGTCAAAATAAAGCTTTACTGCAGAGTTTTTCAAACCACCGTAAAGTTACTTTTCAAAGCATTGATTTGACGGCAGATAAAAACTCTTTTTTATGGGATATAAAAGGTGCGTGTGACGCCTTATCGATCACTTCATACTCAAAATCGTGTTTTAAAACTTTCATTTTGGTTACTGCGCGATACGGTACCAATGCATCTAAACGGCCAAATACAGCACGGATCGGCACTGGACAACAGGCAAAAGCATCGCGTAAATCATCTTGCTGTAAAATATCCAAACCAGCAGTTAATGCACACTCTTGTGGAGCCGGAAATTCATTGAGTAACTGTTTAAGTTGTTTAATATCATCTCGGGCATTTTCACTGCCCATCGCCTGTATTGCCAAAAAGCGATCGATGGTTTTCTCACGATGAGTGACTAACTGCTCTTTAAATGCAGCTAATACATTTGCTTTAATTCCTGGCCAATCATCGCCTTCAGCAAACAATGGAGTTGCAGCAACTAATATCACTTTCGCGACTTTTTCAGGCCAGTGCTTTGCAATATAAAGAGCAAATAAACCACCTAAAGACCAGCCCATTAAGGTAGTGTTTGGCTGTAATTGATTGCTTAATTGTAATGCAGCGGCATGCAAAGTATACGGCTTTGGCGATGCTTGATTATTACCGTAACCGGGTAAATCAACACTGCGTACTGTATCGTTATGCATAAATTGAAGCTCCGGCAAGATCAACTGCCATACGCCTTGATTCATCCCCCAACCATGTAATAACACCAGCTCATTTTGCATTTTTTATAACCTTGCTCCAAACTTAGCGCTCATAATAGCGTTTGAGGGAATGAATGCAATGACTGCTTTTCATCAATGTTTTCAACAGCTGGGCGATTGGTTTTTTCCTTCTTTTTGTGTGCAATGCCAAAGTATTATCCGTACCAAACATAGTTTATGCGAACATTGTTTAGCTGATTTGCCGCTATTAGATATAACCACACATGCTAATTTACTGTATCGCCCAGATGTGGTTGAGTTATTTCCTGATTGCCAATTCGATTACCTGTTCGCTTGCGCGTGGTATCGTCCCCCTTTCGATGGTTGGCTCACGCAACTTAAATTTAGTAACCAAATTCATTATAAAAACGCATTGTCGTTAATTATTAGCCAGCAACTGACTGTTAGTAAAAAAAATAGCGAAATATGGCCAGATTTATTTATTATTTTACCTCTACATCAGCAGCGTTTTTTAAAGCGAGGCTTTAACCAAGTATCACAATGCTGGTTGCCATGTTTAGTAAATGAAAATATTGATTCTCAGAGTTTACAGCGTACAAAGAAAACCCAAGCACAGTCATCACTTAGCAAAGCTAAACGAGTAAAAAACTTACATGGCGCATTTATATGTAATACCGATATGAGCGGAAAAACAATTGCTATCATTGATGATGTGATGACCACAGGAGCAACTCTTAATGCTGCTACCGTCGCCCTTAAAAAGGCTGGTGCTAAGCAAGTTTGGGCATTTGTAACCTGCTTAACACCATTAGGTCATTAATACTTAAGCTAATTAATTAATCGGCATTCGCTCTAAATGTGTGACCAAAAAACAATGCATTGCTCAATAAACGACTGGTGCCGTACCAATAGCCCCTAAATACCGGATCATCTGTCATACCAATCACACTGCCACGACCATACGAATGTGCCACTAAACCAGCCGCTCCCGCTACTTGCTCAACATTCACATCATCGGTAAAGCCAGCTAGTAATGGCTTTTGCGTATACTGCAACACATTTACAAATGGTGCAGCTGACATTTCAAGTAACCAAGTACTATTTTTAAATACTGGTAAGGTGTCACGCTGTAATGAAAAAGTAAGTGGGTGCGTTAAATCGGCTTTAGTATTAAATATCGCTCCAGCAATACGTTGACGCCCAGCTAGATGATCTTTATCACCATAGTTTAAGCCATCCGTTTTGAAGGCGCTGGCAACATCTCGGCGTGATAAATAACTGGTTTTTAATAGTTGTTGATCGACTAAAAACTTAGCCCCACCTTTGTGGCCCCAAATAACTCCACCTTTACGTACCCAAGTTTTAATTGCTATTTTGTCAGCATCTGAAAGCTTATTGTAATTTCCATGAGCCAAAACAATGTGGCTGTAATCACTAAGTTCAAGATCACCAAAACGTTCAATTTCCACAATGGTAGATGCCACACCAACAAAGCGATCTAAGTAATACCACACTTCACCTACTTCATATTGACTAGTCCCTTGGCCACCAACGAGTAATACTTTCGGCGCTTTAACTACCGCTAACGTCCGCGAGCCTAAATCGACACCCTTTGCCGTTAAGCCAGAAGTAATAGGCGTAATCGCAATACCAAACTCATTTTGTGCACTATTTAATAACGACACCCATTGCGGATTTTTTTGAATCCCAGCAGGAATAATAATACTACCCGCAGCAAATTCCTGTGTACTTGCAAGCGATTTAGCTGATAACGGGCTGAGCGCCACACGAGCTTGCACACCTTGCTGTAATAATTTATTAAGCATTTTCGGAGCTAAATAATTATCCCATTTAAAGCCAAACGCATACTGTGCATCTAACTCAGCAAATTGTGGTTTTTCAGGCTGTTGCCATGCATTTTTACTAACGTCTAAGCCCCAGCCACTTTTGATTGCTGCAAACTCCAAGTTAAAAGCGTGGGCTAACGTCCAACCGGATACATCATAAAAAGTGTTATCAACAAAACGCTTTTGCTCACTAAAAATGGCTTTAACTAAGCGATATTGCGGCTGGGCTAATGGCACAAAATAACTTTTCGCAGAAAAATTCTTACCATCCGCTTTTACTGCTTTATTAAGTGGATAAGCTTTGATCTGATGCTGTTTCAGTAAATCTAAAAAAAGTGCGCTACGTGTTGTATCTGCACCGCCTTGTACTACATAACCTTTATAATCTTCATCATTAGCAAGCTCTATAGCATTATTGTAAAAACTAGCTTGGTAATCGAGTAATGCTTGGCGATTATCTATCGCAGCCTGAAATGTAGATAGGCTCGTAAGCAGCTGGTTTTTAATCGTAAATGCAAAACTCAGCGGTCCATTTATGGTTTCTTGCAGATGACCACGAGAACTTGCTTGCTCAAATAAAATACCCACACCACCATTTACATCTGGATAAGTTGAACCTTTGCCATAGTAAAAATCATCAAAGCTTTCTTCGGTAAAATATAACGCGTTGTGTTCATCCAATGTTTTGGCATGATAGTTACCTATTGCCTTCGTGAGACTGACATTTTCATCAGGGGTGATCGGATGCTTACGTGATGGAATACCTGGCTGAAAGAAAAACGTGCTATTGGGACCCATTTCATGGAAATCAGTAAGAATATTGGGTTTCCAGTAATGAAACTTAGCAATACGAGCACGTGATTCAGGGTGTTGTAGCAGCAACCAATCACGATTTAAATCAAACCAGTAATGGTTAGTACGGCTACTTGGCCAGCTTTCAATATGCTCCCGAGTTTGTGGATCAGACGATAAGTTCATACCGCGATTACTATTCGCCCAATTCGCAAAGCGTGCTAAACCATCGGGGTTTAATGAAGGATCGAGTAAAATAACCGTGTTATTTAATAGCGTATCAATTTCTTTACCTTGCGCCGCAGCTAAATAATAAGCCACTAGCAAGGCTGAATTACTACCAGAAGATTCATTGCCATGAACGCTATAACCCATCCAAACGACCGCTGGCTGATCGGTTTCTTTGGCTTTTTCTGGATCGGCTAAACGAGCCAAGTGCGCCTTACGTGTTTGCTCCACATTCGCCAACTTATCAGCTGCGGTGATAGTTAGCATAACGAGCGGGCGCTGCTCATGGGTACGACCAATGACTTCAAAATTAATACGGTCACTTTTTTGTGCCAATATTTCCATATAACGAACGAGTTGATCATGACGTACGTGCCACTGCCCGACTTCATAGCCTAAAACCTGCTCTGGAGTGGGAATAGTTGGATCAAATTTCACATCATCATTGAAATAATATGAAAGCGGTTGTGCTAAACAAGAAAAGCTTAGCAATAGTGTAAAGATTGTTATTATCAAACGCATAGAAAACACTCAGTAAATGATCAATGTTTGCACGCTACCATTGCTTAAAATAGATGCCAAATTTTTACGCTCAACACTGGCGACAACGCGATGAGCGGAGTATGATAACCAGTATCCGAGTAATTTAGTCAAGTATAGTTGTTTTATGATTTCTATTTCCGAAACCGCACAATCGCATTTTGCAAAATTATTAGCTGACCAAGCTGAAAAAACAAATATTCGCGTATTTGTTGTTAACCCTGGCACATCACAAGCGGAATGTGGTGTATCTTACTGCCCTGAAGATGCAGTAGAAGCCACCGATATTCGTCTTCCTTTTAACGGCTTTGATGCTGTAGTTGACACAGAAAGCGCGCCATTTTTAGAAGAAGCTGAAATCGATTTCGTTACCGATAAAATGGGCACCCAGTTAACACTTAAAGCCCCCAATGCTAAAGCCCGTAAAATCGGTGATGATGCAGGACTTAACGAACGTATTCAACACATGTTAGAAACAGAGGTTAACCCTCAGCTTGCTAACCATGGCGGCCAAGTAAGCCTTGTAGAAGTAACTGCTGAAGGTATTGCTGTTCTTCAATTTGGCGGTGGCTGTAATGGTTGTTCTATGATCGATGTCACACTAAAAGAAGGCATTGAAAAAGAAATGATTGCTAAGTTCGATGAAATCACCGGTGTTGCTGATATTACTGATCACAAAGCTGGCGATCATTCTTACTATTAATAGTAGGCAGTCATGCTAAAGCCGCTGATATATCGCTTAGGTTCAGAGCCTAAGCTCAGTTTAAAGCGCTTTTTACGCGGCTTAGCACTGTTTGTGCTAGCCGTGATATTAATCACCCTCGGCTATTATAGCCACTACAGCTTACAAATCATCGGCTTAGTAATTTTAGCCATCGCACTATTCTTCGCCGCTTGGGGCTACTTAGGTATCTTTGCTAATCGCTTTTCGCAGGTATTAGACAGAAAAGATTCCCGTCCAGAAGAAGATCCTGATCTTTGGAAATAGCCAAAGCTCTAGGTTCTATCAAAATACTGCCATGAAAAAGCACTCATCAACAATACCTATTTAATTTGTCGTACTTTACTTCAGTTGTTGCGGGAGCCTGAGTTTATGAAGAACGAACCGACGACCTTCGGGTTATGAGTAGCCCAATTTTCGCACTCACTGAATTTTAGACATAAAAAAACACTCATTTTAAGAGTGTCGATTCATTATTACTTGATTTCAGTGGTTGCGGGAGCCGGATTTAAATAGATGGCCTTTGCTGGCTAATGTAGAGCTGAGACCGACGAGCTATTTATTTCACTGAGTTTCAGGCATAAAAAAACACGCTTTAGGCGTGTCTGTTTAATATTCTAAATTGTAATTGTAATTTCAGTTGGTTGCGGGAGCCGGATTTGAACCGACGACCTTCGGGTTATGAGCCCGACGAGCTACCAGGCTGCTCCATCCCGCGCCTGAAATATTAAGTGTTATTTTACTTCTTACTTAATTAAAGAAGTCAGCCAACTCACTAAAGAATTGGTTGCGGGAGCCGGATTTGAACCGACGACCTTCGGGTTATGAGCCCGACGAGCTACCAGGCTGCTCCATCCCGCGCCTGTATATTTTAAGTCTATCGACTAGTGATTTTTAACTCTCACCAAGAGTTTACAGTAACCGCTTCTTTAAAAGAATTGGTTGCGGGAGCTGTGAAAGGTGAAGAGTGAACCGACGACCTTTTAAAACTTCCAATGCACCAAATCATTTAAGAAAATTGGTTGCGGGAGCCGGATTTGAACCGACGACCTTCGGGTTATGAGCCCGACGAGCTACCAGGCTGCTCCATCCCGCGCCTGTAATTTCTTTTTCAACGGTTTCGCGTTATTTGCGAGCCTGTTTCGAAGAGAGCGCTATAGTATAGGAATCATATTATAATGCAACAGTTAAACTGCTTAAAGCTGTTCAACCGAACAAAAAGCAAACAAACAGAGTGATTAAAGCGCTCTTTGGTGTGGACTGATCATTTTTTGCCACTCCCAATCAGGGTGACCCATCACTATAAAGTCAGGGTTCTCTGTACTCTCACGCTGATTGTAGGTTAATGGATTAAATTCAGCATCAGTAATACAGCCACCTGCTTCTTCAACAATTATTTGCGATGCTCCCGTATCCCACTCACCTGTTGGCCCTATCCGTAAAAAACAGTCAGCTTTACCCTCAGCAACAATACATGCTTTTAAAGAGCATGAACCTACAGCAACTGTTGTAAACTGCGCGTTCAAGTATTGACTAACAGCTTCAATTTTTTGACGACGACTAACAGCCAAAGTTAAGTTATCTGGAGTGGCAACATTGATCTGCTGCTCTACGCCATCAACACGCTTAAATGCACCATTTTGATAACTGGCAAAATAAGTTGTCTCTTTCGCTGGCCAATAAATCACCCCAAGCACTGGGCGATTGTTTTCAATCAAAGCGATATTTACCGCAAAGTCGCCGCTTTCTAAAATAAACTCACCGGTACCGTCCATTGGATCGAGTAACCAATAGCGCTGCCAATCTTGCCTATCTGCTAAAGCAGGGATTGGTGTTTCTTCTGACATAATAGGAATATCTGGCGCTAGTGCTTTTAATCCAGCAACTAACACATCGTTAGCGGCTAAATCGGCTTTAGTGACAGGTGTGTGATCTGACTTTTCTTGCTGGCCAATATCATCTTTCTTGTAAATAGCCATAATCGCAGCACCAGCGCTTTGCGCAAGCTCAATACATGGCTCAAGTAATTCAATCATTCGCAGCTCCTGATTCTAAATGCTTAGTTAATAATAGCAAAGCTGCAACGCTTCGTGCTTCGGTGAAGTCTGATTGTTGTAATAATGACTGCCAATCGGTTAATGGCCACTTAACAACCACTAATGGTTCTGGCTCGTCCCCAACTAAAGTTTGCGGATAAAGTTGTTGCGCAAACAATATGTGCATAGTCGCATTAAAGTAACTGGGTGCCATTGAAACCACTTTAAGTGGCTGAAGTTGCTCAGCACCAAAGCCAACTTCTTCTTTTAATTCTCGGTTTGCTGCTTGTTCTGGTGTTTCACCAGGATCAATTAAGCCTTTTGGGAAGCCTAGTTGATAATCATTAGTGCCAGCACAATATTCTCGTACTAACAGTAATTCATTATCAGCTGTTAATGGCACTATCATTACAGCCCCTCGGCCACCGCCGCGGATCCGTTCGTATTGACGCTGTTCGTCATTTGAAAATTTTAATTCAAGTGATTCCACCGTAAATAATCGGCTTTTAGCAACAACTTCGGTGCGAAGAATTTGTGGTGGTGTTGGGTGCTTTTTCTGTGTCATTGGCATTAATTTGCTATCATGGCAGTTAGTTCAATAATAAACCCTATAAGATGAAATTCCTATGTTAAATTGGTCAAAAATCGATACTGTGCTGCTAGATATGGATGGCACTTTGCTCGATCTCCATTTTGATAATCACTTTTGGCTGACAGTGATCCCTGAGCAACTCGCTATCGCAAAGAATATTAGTTTGGCACAAGCCCAAGCGGATATATTAAAACGCTATCAAGCCGTTAGCGGTCAAATCCAATGGTATTGCTTAGATTACTGGGAACAACAACTTAATTTACCTATTATGGAGCTAAAATATCAGCATCAGCACCTCATTAAAATGCGTGAGGATGTACCAGCATTTTTAACATCGTTGCGAAAAGCGGGTAAAGAGTTGATTTTACTTACCAACGCACACCCGGAAAGTGTCATGCTCAAGTTTGAAAAAACCAATATTGATAACTATTTAGATGGTGTGGTGTCGACTCATCAATATGGTGTGAGTAAAGAGCAGCAAAGCTTATGGCAGCAAGTACAACTCGATTTAGGTTTTGATAAGCAGCGTACGCTGTTCGTTGACGACAGTTTAGCGGTACTAAACGCCGCAAAAGAATATGGTATTGGCCATTTATTGGCGGTTGCAAACCCAGATAGTAAACAACCGCACAATGAAATCAGTGACTATTTGAGCGTCACTGATTTTCGTGACATGCTGCCTTAATTTTTAGGGTAGCGAGCCTCTAAGCCTTGATATACAAGCTTTGCAAAATCAGCATGTTCCGTATTCAGGCTTTTAACGACCTCAACTAAATGCTCGTTATCTTCTTTGCCATGCCATTCTTTAATGTAGCTACCATCTTTATAACCATGATCTTGGCGGAAAAAATTAAGCGTATTTTTACCTACATAGCCTCGATATAAATCATCAATATCCATACCTATTTGCGCCATACATCCAGCGAAGGCTGCGGCGTTAAAGGTTTTCTCAGCGACGGCTGACGCGGCGAGAATTTCTAACGTTTGTTTGAAATCATCAGCTTGTTGCGGTGCACTTAACTGTTGTTCCAACTGCTTAGCAAGCTCTAAATAACTGGTCTCACCATCAATGCGTAACGATAAACCGAAGTGAAAAATATCAACCAATTCTAAAATAACTTGCTCGGTATCTGGAGTTTGCTTTTTCCACCATTTCCAACCGTAATGATCAAGCATTTCAGCGCATTCAACCCAAATAGCGCGATACCATTCAAAGCCTTGGCTAAACCATTGATCATGAACTTTGGTGTTCATGGCATTTTGCATTTCTAGCATCACCACTAGTTTGTTTAAATTGGCAGACATATCTCTTCCAGTTACTATTTTAATTGCCGTAATAATACAGATAAATACTCTTCGATGAAATCGATTCTACGTACTGATTGTGGTTAATACGCAGAGGTCGCTAACACAAATATTGCCAATATAGCTAAGGGCATTTCATTACGCGGCACCCGAGGATATTTTGCTAACTGAAAACTGACGGCTACCTGCCTGTAGTAAATTCTTGCCATGAATTAATCAGGTCTACAAAATCTTCAAAACCACAGCCGCTACTTAAACCATTTTCTTCAAGCATCAGTTCATCGTCTTGATAAGCAAATAAATCTTCAGAGTCTTGATGCAAGGCATGGGCTTCAAAAATGGCTTCATCTTTATTTAAAATCAAATCAATTTCTTGACCTTGCAGTGTCAGCGGCTCGAAACTTCTAGCAACTGAGGCGATTAAAGCCTGCACCATGGCGATTTTATCTTTACCGATTTCTTCATTAAGCCAACGGCCAATAACAGCATGTTCACTGCTAATTTTGATACGTAAGCCACTGATTGGATCACGTATAAACTGGTATTCCATAAGGTTCCCTAAATACAACTAATGATCGGGATTATACCCTAGTCAGCTATGAATAAATAAAGCCAGATACAAAAATAGCGCTAAAAAGCGCTATTCTTTAAAGTGATACAGCTACCGATAAGATCTAAACCGCGCGGCATCAATGATTGCCCAAATATAGACGATCGGCAGTAATATAAAACCAATCGCAACATAAATAAGCGCGCCACTAATAACCCACGCTAGGAAGAAACCAATTGCCGCCATGATCCGGCCTTGAACTAACTGCCCTAAACCTGGGAAAAATATATTACAAATCGCTGCGATAACATTACCGCCTGAACCTTGCTCTGCCATGTTAACCTCAATTATTAATTTAATTTTATTCTTATCTACTTACATTCTTCATGCCAATTATTTAGTTATTAAAAATCAATATGTTAAAATCAACGGTAATACGAAGAACTAGCTAAAATCGTGATTTTTACTAAATATAAGTCAAATTGGCGATATCACTTCACACCATTGATCTAGCTTAGCTAAAAAATGACTATAAATGAATCATTAAGTTTTTAAAGCCTTTAGACTATGTATTAAATTAACTGGTTATAAAAACAGTATTTTATTTAGCCTAACAAAAACACCTGTTATACTGCTTTTAATATTGATTGAAAAGGCGTGATGATGGACGTTTCAGAATTACTCGACGGTTTAAATGATAAACAACGGGATGCAGTTGCAGCCCCACTCCAAAATATGCTGGTGCTTGCTGGCGCAGGCTCTGGGAAAACTCGAGTACTCGTTCATCGTATCGCATGGTTAATGCAGGTTGAGCAAGCCTCCGCTTATAGTATTTTTGCAGTAACCTTTACCAATAAAGCAGCTAAAGAAATGCGCACGCGCGTTGAACAAGCCCTTCAAGCACCAGTAGGTGGTATGTGGATTGGTACTTTCCATGGCTTATCACACCGTATTTTGCGCGCCCACCATCGCGAAGCAAACTTACCAGAAGCGTTTCAAATTTTAGACTCTGATGATCAACTTAGAATGATCAAACGCTTATTAAAAGCCATGAATATTGATGACAAAAAATGGCCTGCAAAACAGTTTGGCTGGTATATCAGCGCCAAGAAAGATGAAGGTCTGCGCCCCAAAGATATCCAAGCTTACGACATCAACGAACAAATGATGCTTAAAGTTTACACCGCTTATCAAGAAGCATGTGATCGAGCAGGATTAGTTGATTTTGCCGAAATCTTATTACGTAGTTTTGAAGTACTAAAAAATAATCCAACCTTACTACGTCACTACCAGCAACGTTTTGCCCATATGCTAGTAGACGAGTTTCAAGATACCAACACCATTCAATATGCATGGCTTAAATTATTAGCCGGCGATACCAACAGCATCATGATCGTAGGTGATGATGACCAAAGTATTTACGGTTGGCGTGGTGCTAAAATTGAAAACATTAAGCGCTTTTTGACCGATTTTAAAGCCGAAACTATTCGCCTTGAACAAAACTATCGCTCTACTGCCACGATTCTAAAAGCGTCTAATGCACTTATTCAAAATAACTCAGACCGAATGGGTAAAAGCCTCTGGACTGATGGCAATGATGGTGAACCTATTTCTGTTTATGCCGCTTTTAACGAATTAGACGAAGCGCGCTTTGTAAGCAGCAAATTACGCAGCTGGTTAAACGCTGGTAATGCCCTACAAGATGCGGCGATTTTATATCGTAGTAACGCGCAATCGCGGGTACTTGAAGAAGCGATGTTACAAGAAGGCTTGAAGTACCGAATTTACGGCGGTATGCGCTTCTTTGAACGTCAGGAAATTAAAGATGCACTGGCATATTTACGGCTCGTAGGTAATCGTCAGGATGATGCTGCATTTGAGCGAGTGATTAACACTCCTGCTCGTGGCATTGGCGATAAGACCTTAAGCCATATTCGCGATTGTGCGCGTAGCGAATCATTACCATTATGGTACGCCGCCAAAGCCATCGTAGAACAACAACATTTATCAGGACGTGCGGCGACGGTTGTTACTAAGTTTGTTGAACTGGTAGAACATATTGAAGATAAAATTGGTGATCTCACTTTAGAAGAGCAAGCGAAATACGCTATTCAAACATCTGGTTTAATGGCGATGTATCAAGCAGAAAAAGGCGAAAAGGGCCGCGCTCGGGTAGAAAACTTAGAAGAGCTGATCAGCGCCTGTGGCCAATACGAACTCCCGGAAGATGAAGAGTTTAGCTCACCACTGCAAGGATTCTTGGCTTATACCTCACTGGAATCAGGTGATGGCCAAGCTGAAGAACATGAAGATGCAGTGCAAATGATGACGTTGCACTCAGCGAAAGGCTTAGAGTTTCCACTCGTATTTATGGTTGGTGTTGAAGAAGGCATGTTCCCATCTCAACAAAGTAATGAAGAATCAGGTCGGTTAGAAGAAGAGCGTCGTCTTTGTTATGTCGGGATGACTCGTGCGATGGAAAAACTCTATATTAGCCATGCCGAGAGCCGCCGTCTTTATGGTCAAGAAAAGTACCACAGTCCATCACGCTTTTTACGTGAAATGCCTGAAGATTGTATTGAAGAAATTCGTATTAAAACTCAAGTATCGCGACCACCCGCAGCAGGACGATTTAGCTCATCAGTTAGTCATGCCGTATTTGAAGAAAGTGGCTTTAGCTTAGGACAACACGTATTACATGCAAAATTTGGTATGGGAACGGTTATTAATTACGAAGGCAGTGGCGCTCAATCTCGCGTACAAGTGAATTTTGATGACTTTGGTAGTAAGTGGTTAGTAACTGTTTATGCACGACTACAAGCCATTTAACTCGTTAATAAGTAATATCCTACCGCAAATTGCCTATGCTAAACATAGGCAATTGCTACTCATTACTGGCGAACAAAACTGGTGTTATCAACAGGCTAATGAGTTACTCAAGCAACTTTGCCATCCGCTTGTTAAGGTATTATCAACTAGTGGCGAACTCACTGACAGTAGCTGGCCTGAACATACTCATCAAATTCTTGGCCAAGAATTTCAGCATGTTATTTATGACGGTTTTAGTGGCTTAGTGCCAGACAAATTTGCCGCTCTTAGTGGCACTGTTCAGGCTGGCGGTTTATTTATTGTATTGTTGCCAGAACTTGATGATTTACACTATTGGTGTGACCCAGCACTGACCGCCTTTCAATCATTTGCTCAACAACAACAGCAGAGTTATTTTAACCAACGCTTGGCACGCTTACTCCAGAGTAATTTGTATCTGCACCTCAGCCAACAATCAGGCTGGCAAACGTTACCAGAAACAAGCCAGCTAGCAGGTAAAATAAACCTAACTGAACAGCAATTTTGCATCGAGCAAATCATTAGAACTGCCAACGGTAGAGCCAATCGCCCTTTATTGATCAGCGCCGATCGTGGCCGTGGAAAATCGGCGGCTTTAGGGCTTGCTGCTGCAACACTTAACGATAAAAAAATACTCATTTGTGCACAGCAGTTTAACGCCCTACACAGCTGTTTTAAACACTTTGCCGCAGCACGAGGATTAAGCTATCAAACTCGGGATAAACAACTCGCCAACTTGCATTATATCGCACCCGATCAATTACTAAATGAACTACCTGACTGTGATGTATTGCTGGTTGATGAAGCTGCTGCGATCCCAGTACCATTATTAATTAAAATGCTCACGCATTATCCCCGCATTATATTTGCCAGCACTATGGTAGGTTATGAAGGGAATGGCCGCGGGTATACTTTAAAATTCAAACGTTACCTAGAGCAACATTATAAAAATATGCATAGTGTTACTCTAGAGCAACCAATTCGCTTCGCAGCGAATGATCCGCTAGAACAGCATATTTGTAATTTGTTAGCACTTGATGCCGATTATCAAGATATTACACTAGACCCCAGCGCTCTGCTCTATTCTGAACTGACTCCCCAACACCTTGCTGAAAATGAAGCACTACTGCGTCAAGTCATTGGGCTATTAGCATTAGCGCATTATCAAACTAGCGTGAATGACTTGCGCCACTTACTCGACGCGACAGAGCAACGCATCTTTGTATGTCAGCAACAAGGCGTTATTATTGCAGTATGCCTAATTGCGATTGAAGGCGGTTTAACCGCAGACTTGAGTCAACAGGTTGTTAGTGGTCAACGTCGCCCACAGGGGCATTTGATGGCGCAAACATTAGCACAGTTAAGTGCTAATGCTGACGTACTAACAAGGTTGTGTGCTCGTGTTGTGCGCATTGCTGTAGCTCCATCACAGCATAGTAAATGTATTGGCTCACAACTTATTGCTCATTGTGAACGGCAACTAGCATCGAGCTGTGACTGGTTTGGAGCCAGCTTTGGCGCTAATGCGAGCCTACTCAAGTTTTGGCAAATGGCGGGGTTTAGTTTAGTTAAACTAGGCTTTATGCAAGATAAAGCGACTGCAGAACATGCAGCTCTTGTGGCTAAAAGTTTAACTGATCGCAGCTCGCTAATTAAAAATCTGAAAACTGATTTTCAATCAGACTTTGCATTGCAACTACTTGATCATTTCAATCAGTTAGATCAACAATTAGTCGAACAAGTACTGCGTGACTGTGCTCAACATAACGCTGATAACATCCAAGATACACGTCTAGCTGCATTACTAACAACAGATTACCAAATTTTTACCATCAAACCTTTATTATGGCGGACACTTTGGTGCACACCAAGCAGCTTATCTAATTGCGATGAAAATACCAAATGTCTTTTTATTAGACTAATATTACAAAACTGGTCATCACAAAAGGCACAAATAGTTTTACAGATCCGTGGTAAAAAATCACTCGATAAACTATTCAAACAGGCTGTTACTAATTGGTATGAACAATACTTACTTAAAAAATTACCTTAGCGTTCTTTTCTTCTTTTTATTTTCACATAGCAATTTCGCCTATGCCGAGAACAAGCCAGCGATAAAATTAGGCATGTCTACCGCGTTAACAGGACCTGCCAAACAAATTGGTGAACAACTTTACCTAGGTAGTAATATCTATTTTAACAAGCTAAATAAAAACGGAGGTATCAATGGAGCACACGTAGAATTAATAGTCGCCGACGATGGCTATGAACCAAAACGCGCAGTAAGTAATACTCGTCACTTTATTTATCGAGACAAAGTAGATGCGCTATTCGGTGCAATGGGAACTCCAACAAGCTTTGCTGTTTTACCAATCCTTGAACAACTGCAAATTCCATATTTAATGCCTTACAGCGGCGCTAAATTTTTGCATTATCAGCCAACAATTAATGTATTCAACATAAGAGCTAGCTACGATGATGAAGCTGACGAGCAAATAAAATACCTAGTCGAAGAAAACAATCACACACGTATTGGATTTTTAATTCAAGCAGATGAATTTGGTCTTGTAGTAGAATCTGGATTGCGAGAATCGCTCGCCAAACACAATCTAAAGCCAGTTAAAGTCGCGCGCTATCAACGAAACAGTAATGAGATAATGAGCGCCTTAGAAATACTAAAAGCCAGTGGTGCTACAGCCATTTGCTTAGTAGGTACATACAAACCATTATCTGAATTTATAAATAGTGCCCATGAACAACAGTTTATGCCTGACTACACCAGCATATCTTTTGCCTCAAGCAATGACTTATTTGCTCGCCTAAAATACTCCAGTAAACTTATGGCGACCGAAGTAGTCCCTAACCCTAATAAATGTGACGCCTATTGGTGCACTGAATTCTTAAAAGATATGGCTGCAGCGCAAATTAACACACCTAATCGTCTGCACTTTGAAGGCTATATCAATGCAATGGTGTTTAGCGCCGCAGCACAACGCTGCCCGCAACCACTGCAACATGATTGCTTAATGCAGCGCCTAAATATTATTTTCAGTGAAGATAAACAAGTTAACGCGTTATTCGTCAATAAAACTGATAAAAATAAGCATATTATCTATCGCTCTGTGTTTTAACAAAATAGCTGCGCTTTCTAAATAATGTTCTATTATTAAGTTATATATTTAGGAGGTGAGGACACTATGGACTTAATTAATTTTAGAGTAGGCCAGAAAACAATTTCATTAAAAATTCTCGACATACTTTTAACTGAACGCTTTGAAGATAATTTAACCTCATTACCTAACGATAATAAAAGTTTTATTGGTGTTAAAGACTATATGGAAACCCCCACTCCAATATTTGATCTAGGTATTATTCTCAACAAACAATCAACACAAGATACCAACTTATCATTAGTGAATTTATTTAGTGAGTGGGAACAAAAACAACACGAATGGTTTTTCGCACTTGAAAATAGTATTAGCCAAAATCAGTCCTTTAATCACAACACTGACATTCAGCAATCTAATTTTGCAAAATGGTACAGCAGCTTTAAAACCGAAAATGAAGATCTTAAAGCGATTATAGAACGATTTAAGATCCCTCATTCACGCTTGTATAGTCGTGCTAATAAGCTAATTGAACTAGTAAAAAAAGGTAATCCAAAGCAAGCTCTTATTGACCTAAACATTGAGCGAAACAGCAATTTTATGCAATTAATTAGACTGTTCGAATCAGCCAAAGAACAAATTATTTTAGATTATAAGCCAATCATCATTTTTACCACAAAAGATGGTAGAAACCCACATATAGGACTACTTGTTGATAAAGTCGAGGATAATATCAGTTATAAAAAAGAAGATATCAAGCCTTTAGATAAGCTAACAGATGTAGGTTTTGACATTGACCCGCAGACCAAAAATATGATGCGAGGATTAATAAAACTTGAGCATAAACATAGCGTACTCATAGACCCAAGTGCAATCTTTAGACCTGATCACTTAATGCATCAACATGCTGAGGAAACAGCAGAATATGGGTTGTTTTAGGAGTGTATTTTCTAGGTAGCAGTCCCTTTTAAAGGGCGCTAGTTTCTCAAGATTAAAAATGGCGCACGCATGTCAAAGGTTAACACTGACGGCTCGAAGCCATTAGCTTTCCTACAGACATAAAAAAGCCGCTTCATTCCTGAAGCGGCTTTCTCAATTTGGAGCCTGGCAATGTCCTACTTTCACATAGCAAATGCTACACTATCATCGGCGCTGTTTCGTTTCACTACTGAGTTCGGCATGGGGTCAGGTGGGTCCAAAACG